>DASTZJ010000062.1:0-11020 GCA_035764345.1 Candidatus Udaeobacter sp. | reverse complement strand
AGCGGAATCGATCCCCCAAGCGCAGGGCCATCCAATATGATTGGATCCACTCTTGACGAACCGGGAGTATCCTCAGCGCCAGACGAAGCGCTGATGAAAGCGGTTTCACGCCGTCGTCATGATGCGCTTGCCGAGTTGTATGACCGGCATGGCAAGAGACTGCGCGCGACGATCGATGGAGTTGTTCATGAGGAGGCCGAGGCTGACGATGTCTTGCAGGAGATCTTTATCCAGATTTGGGAAGAAGCAGGCCGTTATTCACCTAAAGCCGGCAAGCCACTAGGATGGATGGTTACCATTGCGCGCCGCCGTGCTATCGACCGATTGCGCCGGCGCCAGGCGTACTCTCGCGTGCGAGAGCGCTATCAAAAACGCGTAATCCAGCAGGCGCCTAACTGGCCGCGTGAAGCAAATGATGTTTTTGTATTGAGCGACCTGCGTCACTTTCTCAAGGAGTGCATGCGCGTGTTGCCGCAGCTCCAGCGAGAGGCGTTGGAGCTTGCCTTCTTCAAAGGGCTCAGTCACAGAGAAATTGCCGCCGCAACTCATGCTCCGCTGGGAACGGTGAAAACGCGACTGGAACTAGGTTTGCAAAAACTTACCCACGCATTGAGACCGCTGCGCCACAAAGTCTGATGCGACCCAGCTGCAAAGGTGGATCGGCTTCTCCGAAGACGCAAGATTGAGATCCAAGAACGTAAAAAATTACAGGCGGCGAGGCCGCTGCTTGTTCGCCAACGCGTTGAGGACAACGCGTTCCATCATTTTTACAATGCGTTGCTAACCATCGCACCATTCGGCGCCCGACGGCCTAGCGAAGCAACACCACAAGTAACACGATTAGCAGAATAAGACCCAAACCTCCGCTGGGATAGTATCCCCATCCGGTGCTATATGGCCACGTCGGCAGAGCTGCGATTAACACAAGAATAAGAATGATGAGAAGGATGAAGCGCATATTTTATACGTGATTCGCATCTGGCGACTGCGTCGCGCGGCAATTTCTCGCTAGTACGAACTGGGTGAAGTGTTGACGTTGATTTCTGTTTTCTCCTTCTTAGTTTCTGTGGCAGCAGGCGGGTTTACCACCGTAGTATTACTTTCTTTTTTCTCTGTTGTAGCCGGGGACGAATTGATCACCGTGGTATTACTCTCCTTCTTCTCCGTAGGTGGATTTGTCACAGTCGTTTCCTTTTGCTCGCAAGCGGCGAACAGCGCTAAGCCAGCGAGCAGACAAAAGTACTTTTTCATACAAGTGAATCGTATCTCGGAATCGATTTTGCCGCCTTGACTGGGATTCCATCTTTCTGTTGATGACATAAGCGTTCCGTCTCTTACCCGCATCAAGCGAGCTTCATTCTCGTTTGAGCGTCGGATTTATTGACACGTCTGTTGCCAACACTCGCGAACCTAGATTGCACCTACCAACGCCAGGATTATCAGAATCAGAAGAATCAAACCGAGTCCGCCGCTCGGATAATAGCCCCACCCACGACTATACGGCCATGCAGGTAGCGCTCCAATCAACAGAAGAATGAGAATAATTAATAGGATTGTGCTCATAATGCAGAAACAACGCATTTCACCGCTTCTTCGGATTTGTCAGGCTAAAAACACGCGCGCTGGCCAACTGGTGCGTTTTCTTTCCGAGGAGGTGAAACATGCTGCGTTGGGCTTTAATTTTCCTTATCATCGCACTAGTGGCGGCGCTTTTTGGATTTACGAGTATTGCGGCTGCGGCGGCGGGGATTGCCAAAGTCTTGTTCTTCCTGTTCCTGGTGATTTGCCTGATCTTTTTTGTTATGGGCATATCGGCAGGCAGAAGAGTTCCCTAGGCAATCCCACGACTTGGATAGCATTGCGCTAAAGCTCGAGGGCAGAGGAATGCGAGCTGTGCGCATAAAGCTCCTGCGTTTGCCACCTCGGCGTGTCCAATGTCTGGGAGTTAACTAATGAACTTGCGTTGGTAGAAAGAGATTTGGATGGGTCGAAGGCGGAGATTTGAGCATGCGGATCGTATTGCGTTCAATTTAGTTTGGCTCTTCATAATTCTCATTGCGATTTCAGTCGTCATCTTTCTCCGGGGATGCACATAGCCGGACCTGTCAGCAAGCAGATAGTAAATTTCCCTAGGAACATCAAGAAGGCAGCAAAAGCCGCGAGAAAGAAACGCACAATTGCGCATTTGCCCGAGCGAACTCGAATTGCGCTCGGTAAGGAAGGTGCCAAGGCGGCAAAGAAGAAACGCTAGGTCTGAGCATGAGAGTGGGCCCAGGCGGCTGATCTGTTGAGCTAGTTATGCGATGTCAATGTCAGCGATCCAACAGATTAGCTGTCAGATCGTAGCGCTCTTTGGCATCGAGATTACCGGTGGCTCCGGTGTTACGGGCGTCTGATACAAGATTTCTTCGAAGTCATCGATCTTATGTTAATCGATCGTGTAATGAATGTAGTAGTAAATCATAAGCGTAAATTCCTATCGGTGTGCCTGGCTTTCCGCTTGGAGAAATCGCTAGTCCATCTACGACGCAAGTGCGGAGACTGAGAGGAGGATGTTGATCAGTGCGTAAAAGCTTGCTCGGAGACCTTTTCCGGGATTGCATTTGTACTGGATGCGAATGCTGTTAACAGGATTGCTTGAGTGGCAATGGTTGGGCGCTCTCATAGCGCGCTTGGCGGCTGGTCTGCTATTCTTCCTTTCCGGGCGCAGCAAACTCTTCGTCCCAGAACGCCGGGAACAAATGCGCGAAACTTTCGTCGCTGCGCGAATTCCCTTCGCCGGCGTAAACGCGATTTTTATTTCTACAGTCGAATTCGTCTTTGGCTTTCTTCTTATTCTTGGGGTACTGACGCCTCTCGCGTGCGTCATGCTTGGCTGCGTCATGATCGTGGCCATCGGCACGATCGCGATCAAAAATATCAAAGCGCCGCCGCTACTCGGCTGGCTCTCGGAATTTTTGTACCTTCCCGAAGTGCTCTACCTGGTGATTCTTTTCTGGCTCTTTCTCTCCGGCCCCGGTTGGTTCAGCCTCGATTATTTGATCTTTTTCAGATAAGCGCGAGCACCGGGGACTTACCTCAGCGTTTAGTTGGTTTAACCCGATGAACCGTTTTATTGCGCAAACCATCATGTCGATGTTGTAACCAAGACATGTTCCATCAAACGCCTCTAGTGTGGAGCAGCGGCGCCAACAAGCCTGGGTTGTTCTACCGGCGGACGCTTGATCTGCATCGTCTCATCGGGCCGCCGTTTTTTCGGGACCGGCTCGATCCGCACGGCGCCTCCGATTTCGGCTGATTCGTAGATTGCGTTAATTACACGAACATCTGCCAATCCTTCGTTTCCCGACGGCTCAGGCGCGAGGTCGTGGATGATGCAATCGGAGAAGTAAATGAGCTCGGGCGCAAATTGATCGCCAGGTTTGAACGCTTTCTCGGTTCTTTTGCCACTAATCGTGGTCACGCATTTCAATTCACCCTGATACTCGTAAGCATTCTCCAGCCGAAGCTCTCCTTTTGTGCCAACAAGATCGTAATGGCTGACGTCGGCTGAGCCGAAACTGCACGTAAACGTTGCCATACGCTCACCCGGGAACCGCATAATCGCGCTGGTCATTTCCTCGATTTCCGCAAAGCGCTTCTCTCCATTATTTGCGGTCAGCCCGACAACTTCGATTGGTTCGTCACGAAAGAGGTAACGCGCTGCATTGATGCAATAGACGCCGATGTCGAACAGCGTGCCACCACCCAGATCTTTTCGGGTGCGAATGTTGCCGTCCTTTACCTGGAGGCCAAACAACGATCCAAAGTAACGGAGTTCTCCAAGGTCGCCGGATCGCGCCACTCGCACGGCATGCAGATTTGCATCGTTGAAGTGGAGCCGATAAGCGATCATCAGTTTCACGTTGTTCTGCTCGGCTACGCGCATCATGGTCTCGCAATCGTCCTGTGTGGTGGCCATCGGTTTCTCGCACAACACGTGGACGCCAGCTTGCGCGGCGCGTTCGGTGTAATAGCGGTGGAGAATGTTGGGCGTCGCAATGTAAACGGCATCGACCTTTTCCTTCGCGAGCGCGCTTTCCAGATCGTTGTAGGTGTAAGCTTTAACCTTGTAGCGCTCACTGAGTTCGCGGTCTTTTTCAGGATTTCCAGTGACAAGAGCTGCTAACTTGGAATTTTCCGCGTGCTTAAACGCAGGTAGCACCGCCGTCTGTGCGATGTGTCCGAGCCCGACAACGGCATAGCGAATTTTCTTCTTCATGGTTTTTCCTCCTTTGTTTCCCTAAATGGATTTCGCGCCGGAATCGGCCCGTGCGCGCATCGCTTTGTGTTGTGTGAGACAACTGATCATGGCTCGGCGTGCGATATTTCTATCACTATGACGAAACTAGAATTCAAGGGCGGTTGGAACCAAGTGAAAGGCAAACTGAAACAGAAATACGCGCAGTTGAGCGATGACGATGTCGCGTTTGCCGAAGGGAAAGAAGATGAGTTGCTCGGGCGACTTCAGCAAAGACTCGGTAAATCGAAGGAAGATTTGCGAAAAGAGATCGAAAGCCTGTAAAACTGGGGTTCCACTGAAACGGGGTAAGTGGCAGGCCGCGACCACCGGGCGCGCCGAGATTAAGCCCTCCAATCGAACACACGGGGTTACAACTTTCGAAGTTGTGATATATTCCTCCGATGCAAACGCCTGAAATTACCGCTTATTTGAAGACCTACTGTGGCTGGAGCGCTGGTGTGCGCGCGGTGCTGGCCAAATATGATCTTCCCTACACAGAGAAAGATATTATCCAGAACCCCGCGTTCCGCTGGGAAATGGAGACCAAAAGTGGGCAACCCCTTTCGCCCTGCGTGGAAATTAACGGGCATATGCTTGCGGATGTGAGCGGCGAAGAAGTCGAGCGGTACTTGATCGACAATAAACTCATCCAGCCTAGCGACGCGGCCACGGACGTTCCGACCAATGCGCCGTGTGCGACCGAGCAGCACGAGGGCGTAGTAAAGCTCAATTTGTAGTCTGTGCATATGACCCATGCGTCACATGGGTCCTATCCCGCGAACGTGGCCTGGTTCCCTTTCGCGCAACGTAATCTGTGGCTAGATTGTCTGGCTCTCTAGCCGATGAAATTTCTTGCTCGCCTCCGATCGAGAAAAAAGAAAGGCGGGAGCCGTCTTTTCCGTTACGGCTGGAAAATTACGCTGCTCATTTTGTTGGCAGGCAGCGGGTTCGCGGTTTTCCTCTTTTACGGCACGTGGGCGCAAACCTTCGACATGAAGAATGTCGGCGAAATGCCGGAGCGAAATACCGTTTATGATGTCGATGGAAAAATTTATAGCCGACTGGCAGGCGCAAACCGGCTGAAGGTCTTGCTTAGCGAAAACTCGCCGTTCTTTGTCACTGCGGTGCTGGCGCGCGAGGACAGTCGCTTCTACGAGCATAAGGGAATTGATTGGCGCGGAATCATGCGCGCGCTTGTCCGTGATATCATGAGTGGCTCACCGAAAGAAGGTGCGAGCAGTATTACCCAGCAGCTCGCCAGAAACAGTCTTCCGCTTGGTGGCCGGACTCTCAGCCGGAAATTCCTGGAAGCAATGGTAGCGCTGCGGATTGAGCGCCAGTTTACCAAACAGCAGATTCTCGAGCTTTACATGAACCGGATCTATTTCGGCAATGGTTGTTATGGAGTTGAGACAGCGTCCCAGGCTTATTTCGGCAAAAACGCCTCCAAGCTGAATCTTCCTGAGGCGGCGCTTTTGGCGGGATTGATCCGCAGCCCAAATCGGTTTTCACCATTAAAGAATCCGGAAGGCGCGAAGATCCAGCGCAATGCCGTTTTGGATCGCATGGTGGCATTGAAAAAACTTTCGTCCGCGGATGCCGAAGCGGCCAAGCGGGCGAAGATTGCCCCGCACCCAAGGCGTATGCCTTTCGTTCAGGAGAATTACGCAATGGACGCTGTGCAGCGTGATTTGAATCTGTTGCTGACGCAAGACCAAATCGATAACGGGGGTCTCTCGATCTACACCACCCTCGATCCCGCCGTGCAAAACGCCGCGCAAGATGGGCTCGAGACACAGCTCAGCAAAATCGAGCATCAATCAAATTTTCATCATCCCGTAAAAGCGAATTATCATCCGCCTGAGAACGGAGAAGGGGATTCGGCCATGCCTTATTTGGAAGGCGCGGTGGTTGTAATTGATAACGCCAGCGGCGGAATTCGTGCGCTCGTCGGGGGCCGTGATTACGCGCAAAGCAAATTCAATCGCGCCCTGGCGCCGGCAAACCGGCAGGTGGGTTCCGCGTTCAAGCCGTTCGTTTACACGATCGCTTTCAGTCACGGGCTATTGCCCGGCGCTGCGATCAGCGATGGTCCGATTCGTCCCGGTGAAATAGACGGCGCGGGGAACTGGTCACCGGGAAATTCCGATGGAACGTACGGCGGGATTTTTCCTTGTTCCTATGGTCTGGTCCACTCGCGCAACACCATGAGCGTGCGCGTTGGGCAATTCGCTGGGCTTGACGCTGTTCAAAAAGTCGCGGGCACCCTCGGCGTTTCCCAAAATGTTCCGCACGGGCCAGCAATCTACATCGGTTCGTTCGAGACGGACCTGAAAGATTTGACTGCTGCATACTCTGTTTTTCCAAACGCCGGGGTGCGCAAACAGGCTTATGTCATCGAGAGAATCGATGATTCCAACCACAAGCCGATTTATCGCGCCGCACATATTACCGTGCCGGCGCTCGACCCAAGCGCGGCCTGGATGACCTCGCAATTAATGGAAGAGGTTTTGACGCGCGGAACTGCTGCCAACTCACGTTCCCTGGGTTTCCGACTTCCCGCAGCCGGCAAAACCGGTACGACGAACGATTACAAGGATGCATGGTTCCTGGGTTACACCAGTACGCTGACCTGCGGTGTATGGGTCGGATTCGATCAACCGACAACAATTATTTCACGCGGTTACGGTGCCGCGCTGGCGTTGCCGGTCTGGACCCAGGTGATGAACAAAGCTGCACAACATTATCCAGCCGAGCCGTTGCAACCGACCATGCCGATCCAACACGCCACTGTCTGTTCGCTTTCGAATCAACTCGCCACCACGGGGTGTATGTCGGCTGGGACAGCGTACGACATCGATTTGCCGGCGGACAAGGTGCCAGCCGGCGCGTGTCAGGTGCATGGGGGCCAGCAATGGCCCTTCGCTCAACAGTTCCAAGGTCTGCCGCAAAAAGCAGCAACTTTCCCCGGCCGTCTATTCAGATCATTCCGGAAACTTTTCGGCGGACCGTAATGTTTGTTATCCGGAGCCGCACATACCGCGAGGGATCTTACAATCGGAGCCTGGACTCCACAAACTAAACGGCGTGATCATCAGCTTGTAAGAGAACGTCGCGAGCGCGAACGTTTCAGCGCGCCCGGCGGTCGCGCCCTACAATTCCCAGAAACATCATATCAATTTGTCCGGCGTGCGATCCGGCGGACTCCGCCTGACCCGATATGTCGGTTAATGTCACAACGAACTTTGAACACGCTCATCTGCATTCGTGTCTCAAACCGAAGTCGGAGTCACCATCATTGTCGTGAGCAAGATCGATTTCACGGTTAATGGGGCCAGACATGTTGTCGAAGCTGACGACGATACTCCATTGCTTTGGCTCCTACGTGACAATCTCGGATTGACCGGCACGAAATTTGGCTGCGGAGTTGGCGTTTGCGGCGCATGCGCCGTGCTCGAAAATGGAGGAGCAGTGCGCGCCTGTCAGGTTCCCGCGTCGGCAGCGTCGTCTCGCAGTTTTGTCACGATTGAAGGATTGTCGCCGGACGTGAGTCATCCGTGTCAGCGCGCGTGGCTTCAGGAGGAGGTCGCGCAATGCGGATATTGTCAGGCTGGAATGATCATGACCGCGTGTGGGTTGTTGCAGCAACATCCCGATCCGAACGATGAATTGATCGACAACGTGATGTCCGACTCAGTTTGTCGCTGCGGCACATATCCCCGAATCCGCAAAGCGATACGACGTGCGGCGAATGAAATGCGCACGAAAAAAACATGATCACTTCGCGTCGCACATTTTTGAAAACAGCTGCCCTTAGCGGCGCATCACTCGTCATCGGTTTTGACGGACGGCGTTTGCTTCACGCGACCAATGCGAGCGCGGTGGGCTCATTTAAACCGAACGGATGGGTCTGCATTAATTCCGATGGCACTGTCATTCTGACGATTGGTAAATGCGAGATGGGTCAGGGCGTCCGCACATCATTGGCCATGATTTTGGCGGAGGAACTCGAAGCAGAGTGGACGCGGATCAAATTACTACAGGCAAAACCGTCTGCTGACTCGGATCTCGGAACCGGCGGAAGCGACAGCATGGCGAGCAGTTGGAAACCATTGCGGCGGGCAGGAGCTGCCGCGCGCGAAATGCTAATCACCGCCGCGGCCACCCGGTGGAAAGTCGATCGCGGCAGCTGCAAAGCGCTGCACGGTGCAATTGAGCACAGCGCGAGCGGACGGCGCCTTGAGTACGGTTCGTTAGTCGCGGAGGCAGCTAAAGTGCAATTGCCGGAGAATCCGCCGTTGAAGAACGCGAGCGATTTCAAAATTATCGGTCGCCGCACCCCGCGAATCGACGGACCCGACATTGTCTCTGGCAAAGCGCGCTATGGAATTGACATCAAGGTTCCGGGAATGTTGTACGCGTCGCTCGAGCGGCCGCCGTTCTCAGGCGCGAAAGTGAACAATCTCAAGGAAGATAAGGCTCGGGCTGTTAGCGGTGTGAGGTCGGTGATCAAATTGCCGCGTGGAATCGCTGTCGTCGCGAATTCTACCTGGGCGGCGATCAAAGGCCGGACCGCGCTCGCGGTGGAATGGAGTGAGCCGCCAAAAGACGCTTTCGATTCGGACGCACATTGGAAAAAGCTCGAAACCGCGTCGCGCGAAACGGGATTTGTTACCCGCAAGGAAGAACCTCCGCCTGGAACAGGTGCGATTACAAGAATAATCGACGCGACCTATTATTACCCGTTCTATGCCCACGCGCCGGTCGAAACCATGAACTGTGTGGCGGACGTTCGAGAGAATCGCTGCACGATTTGGGCGCCCACACAGGCGCCGGAAAGATTGCAAAAGCAAGTTGCCCAACTGCTAGGGATCGCGCCGGCCGATGTGGAGGTGAACATCACCCTGATTGGTGGTGGATTTGGCCGACGCCTCGGAGTCGATTATGCAGTTGAAGCCGCGGACATTTCGCGCGCCGCCAAAGCTCCGATCCAACTTCTCTGGTCGCGTGCTGACGACATGAAGCAGGGACATTTTCAGGCGGCGTCCGTTCATTACCTTTCGGCTGGATTTGACGCGCAAGGAGCCCCTCTCGCTTGGAAACACACCAAGGCCGGATCGTTTCATAATATTTCGCCGCTCGATCCAAAAGAAATGCGCGACGCCGCGTGGTATCAGGACTGGTCGTGGGGTTGCTATGATGTGCCGTATGCATTTCCAGCGATCCAAACGGCCTACGTCGCGGTCGATCTTCCAGTAAAACATGGGCCGTGGCGATCAGTCTTCGCGCCATCAAGCGTATTTGCCCGCGAATGTTTCATCGATGAAGTAGCGCAAGTGCCAGGCGCAGACCCACTCACGTTTCGTTTGGAAATGTTGAAAGGCGCCGACGTGATTAAGGCCGGCTCCACCACTGTCGATCGTCGGCGGTTGCGTCGTGTCCTTGAAACTGTTCGGGATAAATCTGGCTGGAACGGGGCTTCAATTAGCCAGGGCCGCGGTCGCGGAGTTGCGTGCAACGCGTACGCCGGGCGCACTTACATCGCCTATGTTGTCGATGTCTCCGTCGATCACGAAAATAACGTTCACGTCGAGCGGGTCGTGGCTGCCGTTGATTGCGGCCTCGTTGTCAATCCGGTCGGCGTCGAGCAACAAATGGAAGGTGGAATCATCTGGGGTATTTCGTCGGCGCTAAAAGGTGGAATTACCTTCCATGGCGGCATGGCACAACAAAGCACTTTCGCTGATTTTGCTGTTGCGCGGATGCGCGATACTCCGGCAATGGAAATACACATCATTGATTCGGACGCGTCGCAACCTTTCGGAATGGGCGAGCCACCGGTGCCGCCGATTGTTCCCGCGATCGCGAACGCCGTTTTTGCAGCAACTGGAACACGGGTTAGGCGACTGCCGATTCGGCCCGAGCAACCCAAACAGGGCGCCGCCTAACGAGTCACGTCTCGATTTAAATCAACTTGTCCGGTGTGATCGGCAAATCGCGCACGCGTTTCCCAGTCGCATTGAAAATGGCGTTCGCCACTGCAGCAGGCACACCGACGATGCCAATTTCGCCAATGCCGCGCGCGCCGAGGTCGGCCATGTGCGGATCAGGTTCGTTGATGAAATCGATGTCGAATTCCGGAGTGTCCGCATGCACCGCGACCTGGTATTCGGCAAGGTTCGGGTTAACGATGCGGCCGGTCTTCTCATCGGGAACCGTGCCTTCCATCAAAGCCGTGCTGAAACCAAACAGCATTCCGCCCAGGATCTGGCTCCGCGCCAGGCGCGGATTAATCATGCGGCCCATGTCATAGACCCCTACCGCGCGCTTGACCCGCACTTGTCCAAAAGGATCGACCTGCACCTCGACGAAAACCGCGCCGTAGGAAAAGAACGAAAACTTGTCGCGCTCTTTCGTGTTCGGTTCTGAATTGAACTCGGCTTGAATTTGTTCCTGACCGGCGCGCTCGAACAAATTGGTCAGCTGCATTGAGTTGTTAGGCCAGTTTCCAGCAATATCGACGACTTTCTTTTTTAACTCCGTGCACGCACCCATCACCGCCGGAGCTACACTCGCTGTCAGCCACGATCCGCCGTTATTCGGTGCGTAGGGAAATTCTGAGTCACCAAGTTCGAACCGAATCTTCTCAATTGGAATCCCCAGCGTGTCCGCCACGAATTGCGACATCCCTGTGTAGGTGCCCGTGCCGATCTCGTGCGTCGCGCTGCGCACGACAAC
>DASTZJ010000061.1:0-2531 GCA_035764345.1 Candidatus Udaeobacter sp. | reverse complement strand
GTGAGAAAGCCTATCGCCGGCAGAGCGGCCGCACCAATAATGCCTGCTCGGATCCATCGCCAGCGTGACCGAGGAAAACGTCGCTGTTCCGCGACAAAGCGCGAGAACGCCTGGCCCGCGAGAATCGACAACGGCGGAAGCACTGCCAAATGATAATGTCCCGGAAATCGCCATCCAATAAAGATCGCCAGATAACTGAGAACCAACCACAAAATAAGCAGCACCTGCTCGGTAGGGACAGCCTTCCTGCGGCGAAAAGATCTGAGCGTCTCAATCACTTGCCGAACACCGAAATACCATAGCAAGCCCCAGGCGAGCATCACAGCAAGATGAACGGTGACGAGACGTTTCAGAACATAAAGGAAGGTTGTTTCAAACTCGACATAGCGAATGGCAAACGCCCACGCCCACAGATACGCATCATGCAGATTTCCCTGCCGCTGGTAATACCAGGCCAGTGCCGCAATCACCGCAATGAATCCAATCAAGATACCGGTGCCTGCTGCAAAGACCCGTGCGAACGAGTGGATGCGCGAAATGAGCCAGCCATAAGCGAGACACGCCAGCATTGCTCCCAAGATCACGGCCGACGGTTGCCGGATCAACGTAGCGACCCCGACCAGCGCGCCGCTGAGAAACATCAAACCCAATGCCGGCTTTCTTTGCCCTTGGAGGAAGGCAAGAACACTCAACGCGAGCGGAAGAGAGGCGAAAATCTCGCTGTTCGCGCCCAGGGTGTCACCTGGCCAGAAGGCATGGACGAACACGGCATAGCCAATTCCACTCCACGCCCCTGCCCAGTCGTCCGCCACTCGCGCACCGATTCGCCGTAAGACGAGGGCTGTGGCCACGACGACAAATATGGCGAGGAGGTGAACCGCAAAGAGGTTGTTCCTGCCAGCCACGCGGAAAACGGCTGCATAAATGTAATACATGCCCGGCGGCTTGGTATCCACCGCCGTATGGTAGACCGCGCCACCGTCCAAGATATCGTTTGCGATCGTGCCGTAATAGCCCTCATCGGTCGTGTACATCGACGGCAAGAGCGTAGGCGCACGCAGGATGACGACCAGGGCGATGATGACCGCGTTGATCCAGCGGGATTGGCATCGCGTCATAAATGAAAGCCCTGCTCGATGCTCGCTATGTTTTTCCTAACAAATTCGATTGTTGCGCGCAATCTTCCGGCCAAATCGCAAACCGGCCTAAAGCCAGCCGTCCGAATCTTGTCCACACCTGCGACTGAATGTTTCACGTCGCCAAGCCGCTCCGCGCCGTAGTTAATCGTGGAGCTAGACTTGGCGAGGGTGCGAATCGTGAGGGCCAGATCGGTTATTGTGATCTGCCTCCCGCAAGCGACGTTGAAGATTCCCGTTGCCTGCGATTTTAACGCGAAGAACGAATTGGCCGCCACTACATCCTTTACATAAATGAAGTCTCGCGTCTGCCGGCCGTCTCCGAAAATCGTAATCGGCTCGTTCCTGATTGCTTTCTCAATAAAAGCCGGAACAGCCGCGGCGTATTCACTTCCCGTATCTTGGTAGGGACCAAAGACGTTAAAATAACGAAGGCAAACAGTGGCGAGTCGCCCTTCATCCGTGAAGGAGCGACAATGCCGTTCGCCTTCATACTTGCTGGCGGCATATGGACTTTCCGGCTCGGCCGGCATGCTTTCGATTTTTGGAATGGTTGGATTGTCGCCGTAAATTGCAGCCGAGCTGCTGAAAATCAGTTTTTTCACCCGCGCCCGCGCCGCCTCTTCCAAAACAATCGCTGTACCACCAGCATTGATCTCCGCGCATTCATTCGGCTTCTGCACGGATTCCTGCACGCTCACCATAGCCGCGAGATGAAAGACAAAGTCCACGCCTTTCATCGCTTCTCTCACGAGATCGCGATCGAGAATTGAGCCGACGACAAGTTGGCATTCCAAACCAGCCAGATTGCGCTTAAAACCGGAGCACAGGTTATCAAGGACGCGAACCTCGGCTCGATCATGGAAGTGTTCGGCGATGTGCCGGCCGATGAAACCGGCACCTCCCGTAATTAAGACGCGCATACCAGAATGGTGCAGAGCGGTGCACCAATCCAGCGATCGGTGGATTGTAAAGTTGAAATACCTACAGGGAAATCCATTCCGCGCTCCTTCATAAGATAGTCAATCTCTGCGAAAAATTTTTGGCGGTTCGAGCAGTCGATTGTAGCGTCGGGTCGATATGAGCGCGAATGCTAGTTTAGGCGACCGCGGATGGAGCGTATTTCTGACGAAAAGGGGAAAAGGCGCTCTTCTTCATGATGCATAATTTCGAAATCGCCCAAGCCTCTGACCTGCTCGGTGAGAAGCCAATGAGCACCATCGAGGGTACGCTCGACATCCCGCCGCCGGCAGCGGATGCACCAGCGCGCGTAGACGAAACCGGAGTAGAGCTCAAACGCGGCGCCTTCTTGAACACGATCGCGATGTTGGCGTCGAACCTTCGCGGCGTCTTTATCTTTCTCGTGGCGCGACTCCTCGGACCGGCTGCCTTGGG
>DASTZJ010000060.1:0-4055 GCA_035764345.1 Candidatus Udaeobacter sp. | reverse complement strand
ATCGTTGGCAAGGCGCTGCCTTACCTCCTGCTTGGGCTTGTTCAGGCGGCGCTTGTCATCGGGTGCAGCCGCGCTCTCTTCGCGCTGCCTTTGCGCGGCGACTTGCCAGCGTTCGGATTGTTTCTCGGCGTTTACATTCTTGCGTACTTAGTGATCGGGCTGGCCATCTCAGCGGCAGCACGAAGTCAGCTCCAAGCTGTGCAGAGCGCCGTGCTGGTGTATTTGCCGTCGATGGTACTGTCGGGCTTTTTGTTTCCCTATGCGAACATGCCTGGTTGGGCGCAACGTCTCGGCGCCATTCTTCCACTGACGTATTACAACGAAATCGCCCGCGGGGTGATGCTTCGCGGAGCGGACGCTTCTTTCGTCCACGCTCGGACATTGCCCGTAGCGGCGATCGCGGTTCTGTCGTTGGCGCTGGCGATTGTGACATTTCGCCGACGTCTGACTTGAGGGTCATGCTAGTCATGGATAAGGCGCAGCGTCGCGAGTGGCTCGTTTATGCGTTGAACCGGCCGCTTGCTTTCGCAGTGTTGGAAATCGCCGGTTGGCTAGGCGCGATTGTTCGAGTGCCGCGTGTGGGTCATGTGGTCAGCGACGCCGAAATCGGGCGGCGTGTGCTGACTGACACGGAGCACTTCGATTCTCATTCGCCGGGCAGCCTAGGCACGCTGGTCACGCAGGTCCTCGGCCCGTTCGCACTGCTCAACATGGACGGGGTCGAGCATCACGAAGTCAAACGGCGATTGATGGAAGTATTTTCGCCGAAGTACATCGCCGCGTTGCTCTCGGCGGCGACGGGCCGTCTCGTTACGGAACTACACGAACATCTGCGGGCTGGCCAAACAGTGGATTTTGTCGAGTTCATGACGGACTTCGCCAGCGTTATGGCGTGCGAACTGATCGGTGTGAAGGTTCCCAGTGATCGCAAACGGGAACGCGCCGTCTTCGCAGAGATGTTCGCTCTGGCCACGGAGTTCACCGCGTTCGCCGGGTTGGGCAAGCAATGCCTTGCCGGCCGTGAATTGGAGAGGGCGCGCGGGGTCGTTGAGCGCTTCGCGGCGCACATTCGCGACAGTTACGAGAGCAACCAGCCTCGCGAGCATTCGCTGACGCGCAAGATGCGCGCGCTCGGGTTCACGTTTGACCAAGTGAAAGGCGTCATCATCATCGTGATGGTCGGCGCGACGGAACTCATCACTTACGGAATGCCGCGCGTGCTAGCGCTCCTTTTGGATAGCGGACAAATGGCAAAGCTGCGCGCTTGCCCCGAGATGATTGAAGCAGCCGTGGACGAGGGTTTCCGTCTGGTCACGCCTTCGAACGTAGTTCTGCGCGCGGTGGCGAAGGATTGCGAGATCGACGGTCATCGTTTCCAGCGCGGTGAGCGTGTCCTCGTGGTTTTCCATAATATGATGCGGCAGTCTGCGCGGTTCCCGCACGCGGATCGCTTCGATATTGAGCGGGTTCCAGATCCACGCTATCGCCGGCTACTCTTCGGCGCCGGGCCCCATGCCTGCCTCGGCGCCGGGTTGGCGGTTGCCGAGGCACGCCAGGTGCTCGGGGCGTTGATCTCGTTAGGCGGCGAGATCGAAATCGTTCGCCGGCGCTACAATCACGGCAAGACGTATCCCGGATATCGATCGCTGCGCATCCGAATGACGGATGCAGAGAGGCGCTGTTGATTCTGCGGTTCCGTCATTCCTTCTTCAGCACCGCTGCCACATACACCGTATGACCGGCGACCAACTCGCGGCGCATCGCACTCCCTTCCATTGCGTAGGCTCCCTGAGCGAAGCTCTTGAACCAACCCCGGACGTGGCGCGTAAGAAGTTCTCGTTTGCGTGCTTCATCCTGAGCGAGCGCGGCTACAATATTGACGGTGATGTCGTCCAATTGAATCGGTCGCAACCGGGATGCCGTCAGCGTGGCGAGCAGGTGTTCCTGCGCACCGTTGCGCCGTGAAACGAAATCGGCGAAAGCAAGGCAGCCACCCGGTCGGAGCACGCGTTGAACCTCGCTCAGGAAGCGTGACAATGATCGATAGCAGTGTGCGCTCTCGACGTTGAGCACCACGTCGAATGTCTCACTGTCGAAGGCCAGATTCTCCGCGTCGCCATGCACGAACTCAACGGATTGCGTCCTGCCGTGTAGGTGGCGGGCGAGCGCTGTCGCGGTCGCAGACAGATCGAGTGCCACTATTCGCTGAGGACGGAAACGCTGCGCCACGTGAATCGCTCCGCCGCCTCGACCGCTGCCGATTTCGAGGATATCGAGACCCGCTAACGTGTCGCTGGCTCGAGCGGCGGCTGCGGCCGAGGCCAGACGCGCATACAGTTGTAGCGCGAGATGTTCCGGCACGCTTGGGTCCACCTCAACATTTTTCGTCAGCTCCCCCGGCAGCAGCGCGTAGCCGTAATTCATTGTGGTCCATTCCGCGTGCGGGTAAGAGCGTGCTAGATAATCGTATAGTAAGCGCGTCACAATACGACGCGCGCGACCTACTGCGCGGCTGCCACCGAGTGCGTTTGTTACGTAGCGCCAGGGATGGAGCGCGTCAGATAACATATTATCCCAGCTGCACCGAAATCGGACTCGTTAGTCGCTCGCGGCCGGCTGGAATTTTCCAACGCGGACTGCGCGGTGGCCGTTTCGTAAGGTCAGGCGCGGACTTATCGGATTCGTTGATCATAAATTGCGGGGTTTGTTCGTTGGCCTTCTAATCAAGAGCCCAGAAAACTGCGTTTATTCCGCGACAAACGAATTCACATATTGCTCCCATTGGGTTCGGCGGGGCGAAGCCGTCACTGGCCCGGGGGAATAAGCCGGATCATCGGCGCTCACATGTATTGGAAAGAAGGACAAAAAATATGACATTGGAACTTGGAACTCGAAAGATACTGCTTAGCGCAGGATTGCGAGACACGTGTGGCACGTTTAACGAGGCTCTGGCACAAGGAGCGGTCGATGCCGTAATTTGGATTCGCGATTTGCATGGCGCGGCCGATGAGCGTGAGGCATTGTCGAAACTCGGGCTACGCCTCGCGCCTGCAGCAGCGGCGGCCATTCCGCATCGATCGCTGTGGCGAGAAACGATGGGTTATTAGATTACGCACCAACGTCTACGGCGAATCGCATCAAACTGCTACAGAACGCAGGTTTGATATGCTTGGTTGTAAAGGCACGGTGATAATAACGACGCGCGTCCGTTACTTCCGCGAGATATTCGGAACCATTGCCGCGTCAGCGGGATGACCGAAAGTTGACCGCGTTTCCGGAACTCGAATCGCCGATTCGCGCCAGACCTGCGCGATTAGTTGCAAGACCGAATGGCTTCACTGATAAAAGCTCTTCGGAGGTTCCGATTTCCAACGTTGTGGCTGCTGGCGTTGTCATAAAAGGCAAGTAGATTTAGCTTTCACGTGAGCCAAGCTTCACAAACCTTTCGGCCTTTGGTCGTGGCCACGGCGATGATGGCGTGGTTCGTACTCAGTAATCACTGCGTTCTCGCGACGACCACCGTGGCGTCAGAGCCGAATGTAAGTTCGCAATGTCCGATGCATGCGCAGAAAGAGCATGCCCCGCAACCTCATAAAGGAAATGGATGCGGTGATCTGCCGTGTTGCAAAAACTTGCCGGCGACGACGCTGACAGCAGCCAAGATGGTTGCGAAGCCTGGATGGGTCAGAGCATTTCTGCCATTCTTTCTGCACATGATTGACGTAGCCGAGGTTCAACCTCAGCAAGCTTCGGCGATTTTCGATACGGGGCCGCCGGGCGAAAATAGTTTCGTTCACTCGGTTCTTCAGCGGAGCATCCTCGCTCACGCTCCTCCACTCTCTCTGAGCTAGCGCGCGCACCGCCCTGCTTCGCAGGATTGTCGCTCGCGTTCGCTCCTTGCCTAGCACGACGCTGTCGTGCCTGCACCCTCTCGGCTACGCACCTGCGCCGCCGCTTCACCAACAACCGTAATTCAAACCACAACCAAAAATGAAAATACCAAAAGCGGGGCGAAGAACATCATCATGAATACGAGCGTTAGAATTGTCGCTACG
>DASTZJ010000059.1:0-2461 GCA_035764345.1 Candidatus Udaeobacter sp. | reverse complement strand
AGGTTACTTCGAATTGATCGACGCGAACATTCTCTCCGCGGAAAACGAAGTGTCGGATTTGGAAGCCACGTTTGCCGCGCCGGAATTTCATGTAAAACCGCGCGCGGAGATTTCCGGTTTGGAAACTCAATTGAAAACAGCGCGGATCACAGCGGGACGCTGGCGTTGACGATCGGGAGCTGGGCACGAAGTTCGAAGTGCTCCATGCCATGCGCAAAGGGGCGACCGTTCCAAGCTTCGAACGCGGGCTGGTGAGCGGGTGCATAACCGCTGCTCGGCAGCCAAGTGGGATAGAGCCAATCGAGCGCGCGCAACTCGACCTCAATCGTACCGGCGATGTCGACCTCCGCGATCAAAGTAGGCGCGAACGTGGTCATGCTCACTTCTCCGTCGGCCAGCGTGGTGGCGGGAACTTCGAGCCCCACGTCGTAGCGACACTTATCGAGCGCGACGATCTCGGGATCGTCCCACTGATATCCGAGCCATTGGCCGTCGGCGAGGCCGCGAGCCTCGGCCCAGGCGAGCATTCGCGCGATAGCCCGGGGAACATGGTCGCCTTCGTAAGGTTGGTGCACGCGAATATAAGCTACGCGTCGCGCCGGGAGATTGCGCAACCTGACCGCAAAGCCGTCCGGATTTTTCCCCACGGGCAAGCGCTCGAGCCGGTGCCGTTCCTCCGGTGGAGTGAGCGATGCCTGCATCGTCTTTCTGTTCGAACGCCGGAAACGTTCGACATCGAATTTTCTCGGCGGCACGCCATAGTGGTCGCGAAAAGAACGGGAGAAATCAGAGCTCGACGAGAAACCGCAGGCTAAGGCGACGTCGGTGAGTCTCACGCCTTTCCGGTGGGACAACAGATAGACTGACCGTTCCAAACGCACGCGCTTCACGAACGACGCCAGCGTCTCTCCCATCAGCGAACGAAAGATCCGGTGGAAGTGATAAGGCGAGAAAAACGCCGCCCGCGCAACGTCCTCGAGCCGCAATGGCTGGTCGAGATTTCCGGTGACGTAATCCACCGCCCGATTGACGCGATCGACGTAGTCCAAGTTCGCAAGATTTGGCAAGTCGGGCACGGCGATCGCATCGTAGCATCGCCGGCTATGACAAAACAACCCAGTACACTCGGTGCATTCTCGGTCAGCTTGGCCGTGAAGAACCTGCAGGCATCGCAAGCATTCTACGAAAAGCTCGGATTCGAACAAGTTCTCGGTGACCCAGCGCAGAACTGGCTCATCCTCCGCAACGGCACGGTCACGATCGGGCTGTTCCAAGGCATGTTCGAGCGCAACGTCCTGACCTTCAACCCGGGGTGGGACGACCAGGCCCGGGCCGTCGAGAAATTTACCGACGTCCGCGAGCATCAACGCCGCCTGAAATCGAAAGGGCTCAAGCTCACCAACGAAGCTGACGAGAGCAGCACCGGGCCCGCGAGCTTCATGCTGATCGATCCCGACGGCAATCCCGTCCTAATCGATCAACATGTGTAGCCAGGTTTAGATAAGGCGATAAGAGTATTCGTAACGTATCGAGCTGATAGCGTCGTTGTGCTGGCACTCTGACAATCGGAAATCCAGCTGCGGAAAGGATCTGATCAACAGCTGAATCGCGCGCAATTCGGTCTGGTTGTTGATGCGACGAATCATCAAGTTCGACCGCGACAACCGGCAAAGAGACGATCAGCGGCAGCTTGTCGTAGACACGCCTTTCCCGTTCTTCCGAGACCGATTCACCAGCCCTTCGTCGGACCGGAGGCAATCGGACTTGTCGCTTCTTCGTGAACATTCGTGGCGGCAGCGGCCACTTTTATGCCATTGAACCGCAAATATCCGCAAAAAAATATCCTTTCGCGTACGCTGGCTTCGGCGCCTCGCCGAACCGAACTTTGAATTTCCGTTCGATTTCGTTCGCATCATAAGCGGCTTATGATGCATGATTGGCGACCGTTGAAATGAAGGAAGCGCAAAAGAACGTGCGCGAATGGAGCTGATGGGATCAGCGACATAGAAGGTAAAGTCGCGAGGGTAGCGACGAGCAAATTGGGCAATGAGCGAGTTTCAATATCTCGCTGCCATCGGCAAGCGCGGTGGACTGGCCACCCGCCGCGAGCTGACCCGCTCGCATGCAAAACAAATGGTTGCGATCCGCGAGGCCAAACGCGCGGCGGTGAAAGCTAGCGTTGGCAGGGCGGCCAACATTACGGCTGGACGGGGACATGCTTGGGAGGGAGGCCGGGCATGGAGATCGGGGATCTCGGAAAGCCGTGGCCTCCTCGCGACCGCAAACTGTTAAAGCTCAGGTAACAGATTCTGATGCATCGTAAGCGGCTTGTATCCTGGGATCGTCCTCTTGTGATAGAAGAAAGGCGGGTGCGAGATCCGGTTAAGCGGCTGGTCCTGATGGAAGATCGAGACCGTTCTGTAAGTGTGATCCGCACTCTGCCCTTGGCGGTGGATAAAAC
>DASTZJ010000058.1:0-2132 GCA_035764345.1 Candidatus Udaeobacter sp. | reverse complement strand
AGCAAGCGCTCGCAGGGCTGGAATGGCGGACACCGCGATGCTAAGCAGCGCCATGGTTAGCACTGCGCCAACCACGACGACGGGATCTCGATGATGAAGATCTTCTTAGACCTTGGCCTAGACTGTCAAGAGGAAGTTTTTGCTCAGTAGCGAAACAGCAAGATCGATATCCCTAGAATTGACATCACGATTGCCATAATCAAGCTCCAGCGGATCGGATGAAATCAGAGGTCGTAAGTTATTGACGAGATCGTATATTCCGATATCGTAATAGTACGGAAGAAATCGATTTTACTATGTTGGGCTGCTGCGGAATGCTGATTGGGATTTTCGTGGCTGAAGCGGCTGATACGACGGCGGTCGAACAGCGGACACAATCTTTCACAATTGTGTTAAACGGCTCGGTCGCGGATGTGACGCCGCTTTTTGGACCGGTACGCGAGGCGGAGTGGGCGCCAGATTGGTCACCGCGTTTCATTCACCCGGCAGAGGGCGTACAGCGCGAGGGCGTCGTGTTTACTACGACAAGCGGCCACGGCAGGGATCGACTCTGGATGCTCACGAGATACGACGTCAGAGACGGCCGGGTGGAGTACGTAGTTATGACAACTGCGCTCACGGCGAACGAGATCAAGATTCGCGTTGTTCCCGACGGTGAACAGCACTGCGAAGCGACGATAACGTATCGAAGTTCCGCGTTGACGCCGGATGGGAATGACGAGGTGGCCAAACTGGATGCGTATTGGGCGGAGGAACAACGGATTCACTGGGAAAGGGCGATCAACGAAGCTCTGGCGAAGGGACGGCATCCATGACTGATGCGGAATTGACGCGCGCGCTCGAGCGAGGCGAGATCGCGAACGCCGATTTCCGTCATGCTTCGCATTTGCACGTAGCATGGGTCTATCTCACCGAATCCTCATCGGTGCAGCAGGCTGCCAATAAGATGCGCAATACGTTGCTCCGATTCAACGCGGCCGCTGGCAAACCGGAAAAATATCACGAGACGATCACATTGTTTTGGGTGCACCTTCTCTCACGCGCATACGCGGCCAGCCGCGGAGAATGTCTGGAAGAGATCGTCCATGCAAATCCGCAATTGCTGGAAAAGAACTTTCCACTCGCTTACTATTCGACCGAACGGCTTTTCAGTGACGAAGCGCGAACTTCATGGGTAGAGCCGGATCTGAAGCCGCTTTCAATCGATGTCATTGCGACTTGTTCATCCGGTTCACCGCGCAACGCACCGAATCGGTCTTTATCTTGACGACCTGAGGGAGCGCGGGTTGACGCAGGGGGAAGCGCATATTTTGGCGCTGCTCGCTCATTCCCGCCGGGCCAACGTGGCCGATCTCCATCGCGGCCTCGCGCACAAGAGATCGACCTTAACCAGCATTCTCGATCGACTGGCAAGGCGCGGGCTGATCACGCGCGCAGTCGGCGAAACAGATCGCCGCACGTTCGTGGTGAGACCAACGGCGAAAGGGCGAAAGCTAGCGCAGCGCGTCCAGCGTCATTTATCCGCGTTGGAACGCGCCGTTGTCCGTCGCGTTAGCGCCGCCGATATCAAGGGTTTCAACAAGGTCGTCGCGGCCCTGGAACAGGAAGCGCATCAGCGCGCTGGCGGCAGAGGCGCTTCGTCCAATCGCAAGCACAAGTAAGCGACTCTGTAAAAACTCGACGGCTTTAAGCCGTCGAGTTTCCGGCGGCACATTGCTTTCAAGTTTTCATTGCCGCTGAGAGCGACCGAGCAAAACTGCGAGGGCCAAGATTCCGATCAAGACAAGAGTGACAAGAGCGGTGTAAAGAATTCGATCTTGCAGGCGGGCACGCCGCGCCGCTTGCGCGTACGGGACGCGAGTGAAGGTGATCATCGTGTAAAGGGGCAGGTACAAACCAGGCAGCGCGGCTTCGAGCAGGTGGTCGAGTTTCTTTTTCGCGCGAAATGTCCTCGACGCGGTTTTGTCGCGCATCTCAATAAAATTGCCGATCGCCAGATCGGCGAGCGCGTCGGCATTTTCTTTCCGGCGCTCGAAGTATTCGGCAAATGCGCGCTCGCGGTCGTCCGGAATTTTGGCCAGGCATTGGTCGAGCACGATGCAATCTTCAAATGCGGCGTTCATTCCCTGGCC
>DASTZJ010000057.1:0-2775 GCA_035764345.1 Candidatus Udaeobacter sp. | reverse complement strand
TCGAGCGGGAGATCGGGTGTCGGCTCAGCGGACGTATCTTGGACGTTCACCCCTTTGCAACCCTAACAATGTCCTTGCGCCTGCTCGATGGCAAATCTCCAGCCTTCCGCGCGCGAGCCTCGTTTAGCACCGAGGCCAGCTCGAAGATCGACGCGCGGGCTGTTTCGTCACGGGCGATGAGAAGGTGCTCGAAGAATCCAAGGAGAAGACCGCAGGACTTGTCTGCAACCATGGTAGCGGTTAATCTTCGCAGCAATGACGAATCGCCTTGTAATTTCAATCGTGGCGCTCGGATTCTCCATATCGGCGCTCGGAGTGTCCACAATGGCACTTGAATCAATCAGTAAAAGACCCGCGACGCGCTGCGCCTTGAGTGTAGGCGACATCATCCGGCGTCACGACGGAAAAAGTTATATCGTGCGCAAGGTTTGGTTTGATGGAAAGACGGGGCATTGGATCGCTGACGAATCGCCACTACAAGAACTGTAAGGCGACCAGAAAACGCCAATGACATCAAGGCTGTAAATTCGTAGACCCAGGCGAGTAGCATCGCGATCGGAAATCCGACCGCGAGCGCAATAACAACAAAACGCACCGCGGAATTAGGAATTTCAAAAAATGGGAATACCTGCGTTGTGAGCTGCGTGAGAAACCATGCAACGACTGCGTAGGCGATCGCGACTTTGTAAACGTTCCGCCGCTTTAACTCGCCAACGAAGTTCCTTAGGTTCACTTCCTGCTACTTGTTAGGCCCAATCTGCTCCGGACCCGAGAGCAGCTGCTGGAAATCCGGACGGTTACGGATGGGATCCCAGACCGGGTCAATCTTTAAACGAGCGATGGAAGCTGCCCCGCCCGCCGGGATGGAGAGCAAACGTCGAAGCCTCTTAATGGCTTCCTCAGGTGCGCCCGCACGTGCCTCGATTTGCGCGAGCCCGATCTGGAAATTTGGGCCGGCCAGAGCATCCTTTTCGATGGAGATTGTATCCGCCCCTTGTCTAGAAAGGCGCAGCGCATCGGCATTGCGTCCCAAGGCGAGGTAAACCCAAGATAGCTCCGTCATCGCGAAAGTGTCATCCGGTCGCTCTCTGAACCTGGCCTCGAGTAACCGCAGCGCTTCTTCCCCCATTGATTTGGCTGCCTCAAGCTCTCCCGCCAGCTCGCGAATGGCGACACGCCCGGCAAGCTGTTGAAGATGCGCGCGATCGTCGTTGACCGCCCTCTTCTCGACAGCTTGAAAAGCATCGGTGAAACGTCTTTCGATCACGTCGAGGTAAACCGGCCAGCCAATGACTGCACTAATGTCGCCGGCTCCGGTAGCCCCACGGGGGCCGCCGGCGCCGCCGGGGATGCCTTTGATCACCTCTGGAAAACCATCGAGAGGTCGCCGGGCCGAGTCGACATCGCCCGTCGCGTTGAGGCGAGTGCCGAGCAGAAATAGTGCTGCCAATGTGTTGTGCGGATCGATGGCGAGAGCTCGCAATTCGGCTCGCTCCGCATCCTTCCACAGACGCAATGCATTGTAGGTCACTCCGATATTGGTCGGGATTCTGGCGTCCCGCGGGTCGAGTTCCTCCGCTCGTTGAGAATCGGCCAGCGAGCGCTCCCATTCGCCGCGGCGGCGGTAAACGTACGCGCAATAGGCCCGCGCGTCGGCGTTGTTGGGTTGCAATTCCAGCGCGCGGTTGAACTCTGCCAGCGCCATTTCGTATCGGCGATGACCCCAATAAGAGAATAATCCCAGCGCAAAGTGCGCTTCCGGAGAATTCGGGGCCAGCGCCAAAGCGCGGTCAATGAGCGACTTCACCTCCTCTAATTCCGCTGGCGCCAAGGGAGAGAGGAACCAGTGTCGAGATAGTCGACTGCGTGCGAGCTCTGCAGCAGCTTCGGCAAAGGTTGGATCGCGTACCAGCGCCTGCCGGTAAAACGCGTCGGCACGATCGTAGGCGTCTGCGGCCAGACTGCTTTCGGCTTGGTGAAACTCATACTCGCCTCTCAAAAAAAGATCGTAAGCTTCCGTATCATGCGTTCGGGCTGAGGCCAGAACATGCGATTCGCTCGGCGAGAGATTCGCTTTCAAGGCCTCCGCGATTTCCTGTGAAACCTCGCTCTCAACCGCTAGGACATCCTTAAAGTCACGGTCATAACTGTTCGCCCAAAGATGCGTATCGGAGCGGGCA
Source organism: Candidatus Udaeobacter sp. (assembly GCA_035764345.1). GTDB lineage: Bacteria > Verrucomicrobiota > Verrucomicrobiia > Chthoniobacterales > UBA10450 > Udaeobacter. The sequence goes on along the minus strand of DASTZJ010000057.1, from coordinate 595 downwards.
TCGATCAACTGCACATTCACCCGAACTTTGTCGCCAGCTCTCTGCACCGTCCCCTCGAGGATAGTGGACACGCCGAGCTCTTGCGCGACTGTCTTTAAGTTGTCTGGCTTGCTCTGATACTTCGCCGCCGAGGTTCGCGAAATGACTTTGAGATCCCGTACCGTCGCTAATTTCGTCAGAATCTCATTCTGGATGCCCTCGGCGAAATACGCGTTTGCCTTTTCATCGCTCAGATTTTGAAAGGGCAGGACCGCGATGGACTTATCGATCTTGCGCGCTGATGCTCGAGGTAAAAGGAAGAAACCCGCTCCAGCAGAGATGATCACGCCGATGGCAATCAGCAGTATCACATTGCGACGCCGGTGCACTCCCGGAGTAATCCGGATCCCCTGGGGTGTGACGTCGTAGGCCCAAGCAAGAATTAGAGCGATCGGAAATCCAACGAGCAGCAGCACGACGACAAGACGCAACGTCCAGTTTGGCAACTCCCACGCCGGAAAAACCGCCGACCCGATCTGAATGATGAACCCCGCAGCGATGATGTAAGCGGCGGCGACGCGATAAACTTTTCGCCGTCGCAACTCCTGGAAGAAGC
>DASTZJ010000056.1:0-2471 GCA_035764345.1 Candidatus Udaeobacter sp. | reverse complement strand
CCTGAGTCGCATTGCCACTGGACCTTTGTAATTTGACCGGCTGCAACGTCGACTTCAAACGGGCCGAAGCGGCCGACGCCGGTTTTCTTGCCCTTGAGCGAAACGGTGTAGCGGCCGGGCGGCAGCGAAGTCTGAAATCGGCCTTGATCATCTGTGGTGAATTCTTTAGCCACGGCGCCTTTGTTGTTCTTCACTAACCACGTAGCATTGGCAAGCGGCGCGGAGCCGGGAGCATCAGCGCGGACTGGGCCGGGCTTAGCGGGAGCGATCGTGATCACGCCTTCGATCCCTGTTTGGGGTTCCGCCGGCATCTGTGTCGGCACAAAAATAGCGAACATGACTGTGATAAAAAGCAACGCCACTCCGGCGCTTGAAAACTTCATTATCGAAACTTACCGGCACCTCATTGGGCGGTCAAAGATTAGCTGCGCGCGAATCACGCGGATAGACGCGAATAGGAAACGCACATGCCTTATCACATTCGTGCTTAATTCGCGTAATCCGCGGGCATATTCTCTCCCTCTTCATGTACATTCGTATTCATTCGTGGTTAGCCTCGTCCACTTGACGACTGACTGGTTGCGTCGAAACTTTTCGCTCTCCGCTCGTAATTTATGAAACGATATCTGCCGTTTGTTATTGTTGCCGTGGTCGCGTTGGCCACGATCGGAAGCGGTGCGATGCTCTACCGGGCAAAACGACCGCAAGTCCTCTCCATTCCCGAGAATAAGATGCTCGGAAAAGGCGACACCGAGTCAGCGCACGTTCGCGGCAACCCGGGCGCATCTGTGACGCTGGAAGAGTACGGCGATTTTCAATGCCCCCCCTGTGGCATGTTCGCTGCTTTTCTTCAACAGCTCGAGAAGGAGTACGATTCCCGGTTGCGGGTTGTCTTTCGCAATTTTCCACTCTCCATGCACGAGCACGCCCGCGAGGCCGCACTTGCCGCGGAAGCTGCTGGATTGCAGGGGCGCTTTTGGGAGATGCACGACGTGCTCTATCGGGAACAAGAGGCGTGGACCAAGGCTCCTAATGTGCGCGAATTGTTCGAATCTTATGCGGGAATGATCGGACTCGATCTTGATAAGTTCAGAAAAGATATGGACGGCCAAGAGGTCAAGGCACGAGTCGATGCCGACCGTCAGCGCGGCGAGTCACTCGGGATCCAGATTACTCCAACTCTGTTTATCAATAATCAGCCACTGGACCGAGAACACAAGAATCCGGAGGGCATTCGCGCCCAGATCAATGCTGCGCTGGAGAAAAAACCGCAGGCATGACCGTATCGCGATTTCGCACGACCATTTATATCGCTGCCGCGATCGTTTCGCTGGCAGGGCTGGCGGATGCAATCTATCTGACGGTGCAGGCGTTGACAGGCGAAACGCTGGGCTGCGGAGGATCATCGGATTGTTTCAAAGTCCTCGGTAGTTCGTACGCCAGAGTAGCAGGAATTCCAGTGGCCTCGTTTGGCGTATTGGCTTATTTCAGCGTATTCACCTTCGCTACGTTCGCAGTGTTCGGCTACGCGCGTGCGCGCATATTTCTCATTTTAACCATCGGCGCGATGTTCCTCGGTACGCTCTGGCTGCTTTACGTTCAGGCCTTCCTGCTGCACGCCTACTGCCGCTATTGTCTGTTCTCTGCGGCAACCACATTTCTGCTTGCCGGTCTGGTGATTGCTTTGCCGCCCGGACGAGACAAATCTGTCTGATAGTCCCAAGTAATCTATAACGCTTATGCGAATTCTGGTGATCGAGGACGAAAAGAAGACGGCGGCTTTTCTGGCGAAGGGACTCCGGGAAGCCGGTTTCATTGTCGATATCGCCCGTGACGGCGAAGCCGGACTGGCAGCGACTCGCGCGAGCACGTTCGACCTTCTCATTGTCGATATAATGCTTCCAAAGAAAGATGGGTGGGTTCTGGTCGAAGAATTGCGCGCGGCCAAAGTGCAGACGCCGGTCATCTTTTTGACGGCGCGCGACAGCGTGCGCGATCGCGTGAAAGGACTCGAGTTAGGCGCGGACGATTACGTGGTGAAACCTTTCGCGTTTTCCGAGTTGCTGGCCCGCGTGCGTTCGCTCCTTCGCCGCACTCCTGCGCGGCGCAGCAAGCTTCGCATCGATGATTTGGAAATCGATATGCGCCATCAACGCGCCGAGCGCGGCGGGGTCCCGCTGAATCTCACCCCGAAAGAATTTGTCCTCCTGGCCCATCTGGCGCATTCGGCGGGTGAAGTGGTATCGCGCGCTGAAATTGCAGAGCATGTGTGGGACATAGGATTCAAAACCGACACGAACGTAGTCGATGTGGTAGTGCGCCGCTTGCGAGCGAAGGTGGACGATCCGTTTAAGACCAAGCTGGTCCATACGATCCGGGGCATGGGTTATGTTCTCAAAGCGCCCTGAACCGCGCTCCATTGCCTCCCAGCTCATCCTGCTTTTTACGCTGGCTGCGGCGCTCCTGCTCGC
>DASTZJ010000055.1:0-2704 GCA_035764345.1 Candidatus Udaeobacter sp. | reverse complement strand
GGTGCGAGATTAAACCGGAATTCCAGCAACTTCAGAATGGAAACGGTTTCGTATTCCCTGTGATCAACATAACCTGTGCGCGCGAACGGCGAGATGATGATAGTAGGAACACGCACACCGGTGCCCCAACCGTCATCTCGCACAGGCGGAGCAACATGATCCCAGCGGCCACCGTTCTCATCGTACGTAACGATAATTGCGCAGGTGTTCCAGATATTGCTGTTTTGCACCGCCCTGACGATATCTGCGACATGCTGCTGGCCTCTAACTACGTTGGTATAGCCGGGATGTTCGTTGTCGATTCCCGCAAATTTGATGAATGACACTGCCGGCAGCCTGTTGTGCTGCAAATCCGCCAGGAATTGTGTCTCATCCTGCAAGTGCGCATTCGGTCCAGTCGTCTCGGGATTGAGCGGTGGCGGGCTGGTGTAATTTGCGTTCGGCGCATCGAGGAATGGCGCGTATTTGGTGAAGTAGGCGAAGGGCTGATGGTGGAATTGGAAAATAATGTTCGGATCATTTGCCGCTTGCGTATTATTTTGAAGCGCTGCGTTCCAACCGCCGGAGTACCATTTCCAGCTGATCCTGGCGTCATCGAGACGATTCCCGATGGTCACGACGTAACTGGGTTGCAACGGATCAGTGTTATTGATTAGCAAACGTCTGGCTGTATCAGTCGTGCTCGGCGAGAACGGCGCCTTTGCAGGCTGGATAGTGTTCACGCCATACTGACCGTCGAAAGTGAGCTGATTGTCATGCAACGTTTTAGTCGCTGGGTCGTAACTGGATTGCCAGCCGGCAGGGATCGCTGTCGTCCAAGGCGGCGTTTGTGCCGAAACCAGCCATTGGTGATTGAGAAATGACCCACCGTAGGCCGAGTGGAAAAAATTATCGCAGAGCGTGAACTGCTGTGCCAGCTCGCCTTCCGGCAGATTCGTCGCGTCGAGATAGGAGAGAACCAGACCGGGATTGTCACTCCACGTAATGAACTTGTCGAGGTCGCTCTTTTTCGACTCAAGCGCGCCGTTGTCGATCTGCAACTGTTGCGTATAAAACCGGTGAACAATATCTCCGGTAGTTGCATCCGCATCGATGTAGTTGGTGAAATCGAACGGAAACGCTGGTAACGCCACACTGTGATCGGACCAGAGTGCGAGGTTGCCGTCTGGACTTGCGGGAAAATTCGGATCCGGCGCTCCATTGTTGAGAGGGCGCGGCGTCTTGTAGAACAACGAAGTGTAATTACTGCTCTTGTCGTACTGCGACACCGTGTCAAAGCCGTGTTGGAGTCCATTTGCGCCAGGGAACTGGCCGTAGAGCGAGTCGAAACTCCAGTTTTCCTGGTAGATCACGATGATGTGCTGCAGGCGTTGCACCGCGTGCTCGCTTTTCTGGCGCTCGTGGTTTGGTGGATCAGCGAGCGTGACACCGGTTGGACTGACGAACATTGCGGCAGCTGTCACAATGGCAGCGGCGCGCTTTACGAGATCGATAAACAATTGTCGAGATTTCATAATTTTGATTGGGTTTGCGGGCACCATTGCAACCCGTCGTTACAAACAGATGACGACCTCGCAAAAAAATGGTGACGTTTTCGTGGCGATTATGTGAACTCAGTCTGGCGCGCCACATGGCATCCAAAACTTTGACTGCAGGTCATCTACGATTTTCTGAATCGCGCTTAAGGCAGCTAGAGTTACAATAGTGAAGCGATGCCACGGGCGAGTCTGTGCACCTTTTTCATTTTTATCTCTTTAGTCGCCGTGGCTTCGAGTCAGACCCTTGCGTCCAAGCCGCTTCCGAAGGAGCCGCTTGAAAAATACGATAACCCACCGCCGCTATCGCCGGCCGTAGCCACGTCGCCAGCGTTGGTCTCGCACTTTGGTCCTTACACGAGCTATCAAGTCAACGTGGACGCGAATGGCAACAACGTTGTTGGCGACGCCGCAAATGAACCCTCCATTTGCGTCGATCCGACTAACGGAAACAAAATGAGCATCGGTTGGAGACAGTTCGACAGTGTGGCGTCAAACTTTCGCCAGGCGGGTTTCGCGTATACGCCCGATGGTGGCAGCAGGTGGATCCATCCTGGCGTTCTTCAACCTAATGTTTTCCGTAGCGATCCGGTACTGAACTCCGATAACGCTGGCCGTTTTTTTTATCTTAGCCTTCTCCAGAACTTTTTTGACGACTTGTGGCGATCACTCAATGGGGGCCAATCGTGGACGAATGTCGCGCCAGCAGATGGCGGCGACAAACAGTGGTTTACCATCGATAATACCAACAGCCCCGGGCATGGATTCCAGTATCAATTCTGGAGCACCGACGGAAATAATTACGGCGGCAGACAATTCAGCCGATCGATCAACGGTGGACTCACCTGGATAAATCCGATCAATATTCCCAACTCTCCTGCGTGGGGTACATTGGACGTCGATTCCAATGGCAATCTTTTCATCGGCGGCGTAAATCTGAACACCAATCAGATTTGGTGTACTCGGTCAACCAACGCAAAGAACGGCGCTGTTGTCCCAACCTTCGATCAAAGCACCGCCGTAAATCTTGGCGGCCAAATCGCTTTTGGCCAGCCGATCAATCCGGAAGGACTAGTCGGCCAGATTTTTCTGGCGGTGGATCGGTCCGGCACAGCCACGAACAACAACGTTTACATGCTTGCGAGCGTCCAGCCCACCGGCTTCGCTAC
>DASTZJ010000054.1:0-2818 GCA_035764345.1 Candidatus Udaeobacter sp. | reverse complement strand
AGAACGATCATGTCGTGGACGCCACCGCCGAGCGTCGCTCCGATCAAAATCCAAAGAGTACCGGGAAGAAAACCGAACTGCGCCGCCAGTACGGGACCAACCAGCGGCCCGGGACCAGCGATGGCTGCAAAGTGATGTCCGAAAACCATCCATCGGTTCGTTGGCACATAATCCTTGTTGTCGTTTTGCAGGACTGCCGGCGTAGCGCGCTCTTCATTAAGCACGAGCACCTTCGCTGCCAGCCATTTACTGTAAAAACGATAGCTGATAGACAACGCGCAAAATCCAGCGGCAACGATCCAGAGCGCGCTGATTTGCTCGCCGCGAGATAACGCTAGAATAGCGACCGCCCATGTTCCTAACGCGGCCACGGCGAACCAGAGCAGCTTTTTCCAGAGACTCATTCCTGTGTGTAGCCTAATTGAAATTGTTGCGCTTCGCTACAAGGTGTGATTCATCTTTAGGTGCGATTTCGACATAAAATACGAAAGCTTGTAGATGGCCAAAGCCTGACCAGCGCGAGGAAACATACGCTCAGGCTTCTCCGAACGAATCGGTTCCCGCTTAATACAAAGCGGGTTATCGAAACAATCGATCCGGTTGGTTTCGCGCACATCCGGAAACGCTACTCCGTCGCAAATCCCGGCGCAGATTGGCCGAAATATCTCGATCTCGAACGTTGGGTCGGAATCAATATTCGTCGGATTCGCCAGGTCGAACTCGATTTGTCGCGCTCCAAGCGCATCCTCGACCTTGGCTGCGGCGCAGGATATTTTCTCTACATAGCCCAGCTGCTCGGGCATTCAGGACTTGGCCTGGATATGGACCGCTTATCCATGTTCCGGGAAGTTACGCGCATGCTCGGCGTTCGCCGCATAGTCCAGCGAATCGAAGCTTTTCGGCCTTTGCCCGATTTTGGACAAAAGTTCGATGTCATTACGGCTTTCATGATTTGCTTCAACAATCACAAAATGCCTGACCTTTGGAAGGTGCCAGAGTGGGAATTCTTTCTGGACGACCTGGCAAGACATCTCACGCCACGCGGCCGGGTCTGGCTCGAACTCAATCAGGAATACGACGGGACCTTCTACACCTCTGAGTTAAAGGAATTCTTTCAAAAGCGCGGCGCAAGGATCAACGAGCATAAAGTGATCTTTAATTCAGGCATTCGCGCGCGTGCTTCAGCTTCTCCAGTTGCACGTTGAAATCCTTCAGGCGCCGCCGATGTTCTTCAACAACGGCCGCGGGAGCCCGGTCGACGAAGGATTTATTTCCCAATTTTTCCTCGGCCACGCGCATTTCGATCTCGATTCTTGCGATTTCCTTGTCGAGCCGCTGCCGCTCCCCTGCCCTGTCGGCCGCAGCAACCGTCAGAAAGATCTCGCCTAACGGTGTAACCGCGACCGGGTTTCCGGCCCGCGCTTGATATTTTGGGTCCAGCTCTACTTCTTCGGCAATCAACAACCGTCTCAGCGTCGGAATCTGGGTGGAAACTAATTTCTCATCAGTGCGTAAAATAAAACGTATCTTCTTGTTTGATGGAAGCTTGGACTCTGCCCGCAGATTCCGTCCCGCTTGGACCGTTTGGTAAATCGCCGAAACAAGCTTGCGTTTGCCAGTAAGGTTCGAGACGTCGTCTAACCGGACCTTTCCCGGCGGCGCAGCAAATTGAATGGAATTGGTTCCAAGGCCCAGCAACGACCAAAGCTCTTCCGTAATGTGCGGCATGAAGGGATGCAGCAATCGCAATATTGCAGAAAGCACAAGATCCATCACCGTCAGCGCAGATTTCTTCTTTGCCTCGTCCTCGCCGAAGATGTCGGTTTTAGCGGCTTCCACGAACCAGTCGCAATAATCGCTCCAGACAAAGTCGTAGAGGCGTTGCGCAACTGTGTTGAACTGATATTCGCCGTAAGCGTCTTCAATCGCATCGATCGTTTCGTTCAAGCGCGCCAGTAGTTCCAAGGCGTAAATCGATAGCGTCCGACTATCGATTTTTGGCATCGCATCGCTCGGGCCATGCATTTGCCGGAAGCGAGCAACATTCCAGAGTTTCGTTGCGAAGTTTCTACCTTCCTCGATTTGTTTTTCGTCGAAGCGAATATCCTGTCCTCTTGGCGCAATGCGCATCAGCCCAAAGCGCAGGCCGTCAGCGCCATATTTGTCGATCAATTCGAGTGGATCGGGTGAGTTACCCAGGGACTTCGACATTTTCCGGCCGAGCTTGTCGCGAATGAGGCCCGTAAAATAAACATCGCGGAAGGCAATATTGTCTTCGTCGCGATCTGACTTGCCCGGCTTAAACTCCAGCCCGGCGATGATCATGCGCGCCACCCAAAAGAAAATGATATCCGGCGCAGTCACGAGCGCGCTCGTCGGATAAAATTTCTTCCGCGTTTGTTCGTCCATCGTTTCATAAGCCCAGAGCCAGGATGAAAACCAGGTATCGAGTGTGTCCTGGTCTTGCGTCCAGTTTTCAGCATCAGCTGGAGGTTTAACACCAACGTAAATTTCGGATTTCCGATTTTGGATTTCCGATTTTTTGTACCAGGCGGGGATGCGGTGTCCCCACCACACCTGTCGGCTGATGCACCAATCGCGAATGTTCTCCAGCCATTGTGCGTAAACTTTCTCCCAATGCGGAGGAAAGAACCGGATCAGGTGATCGCGCACCACGGTCAGCGCCTCTTTTGTTTTTGGATAGCGCAGGAACCATTGCTCGCTGATGCGTGGCTCGATTGGCACGTCGCTGCGATCACTGAATCCAACATTGTTTTCGTACGGTTCTGTTTTTGCGAGCCCTCCCCTGGCCTGCAAT
>DASTZJ010000053.1:0-5467 GCA_035764345.1 Candidatus Udaeobacter sp. | reverse complement strand
CGAACGAGTAGCGTTTGCGGAGCGCAAGAGATCGGCCGGCGATCAAAGTACAGACCGCCATTGCTAGGCCGGCGAGAAAAAAAAGCGCGCCCAGCACAGCAAAAATCCAACCAAGAAATTCAGGCGGCAATTCTTCGCCCGGTTTCGCTGTTCCGTGGCGTGCGGCAAATATGAAGATGGCGCCGACCGTCGTGTAAAGTAGTGGGAAAAAAGAGAAAAGCGCCGCCAGGCCCGCGACAACGTAATGAAAAATCGCGAGCAGCTGCAGATGTTCCTTGTCTCGATTCATTCCTGAGACAATCGATGGTGGCTCTTCGTCTTCACGAAGCGATGTAGCCCTCTTCACCGTGCTGGTTGATGTCGAGACCTTGCCGCTCGATTTCCGGCGCGATGCGCAAGCCAATCAGCCCCCTGACAATCGCGCCGATGATTGCGCTGCCGACCACCGCGAACACAATCGTGATCCCGATTGCTTTTAACTGCTCCAGCCAAAGAGTGTGCCCCACAATTCTCGCAAGACCGTTTCGCGTGGCAGGATTAGGCGGTCCGGTCATGCTCAATAAAAGATTGGGATTTACACTGGCGGTCGCGAGAAGGCCGGTGAGGAACGCGCCGAGCGTTCCACCCACTGCATGGACGCCAAAAGTATCAAGCGCATCATCGTAACCCAGCCAGGATTTCAATTTAGTGCAGGCGAAAAACGGGACGATTCCCGCTGCAATTCCGATAATGACCGCGCCGCTAGGAGCGACATATCCACAAGCCGGTGTGATTACGACCAGCCCGCCCACCGCACCGGAACAAAAACCCAGCACACTCGGTTTGCCGCGCAGCGCGTACTCCAGCATGGCCCATGTAAACGAAGCTACCGCGGTGGCAAGCGTCGTACTCATGAACGCGTTCGCTGCAATTCCATCAGGCGCGAGAGCGCTTCCCGCGTTGAACCCGTACCAGCCCACCCAAAGCAAACCGGTCCCCACCATGCAAAGCACCATGCTGTGCGGCGCCATGATTTCTTTTCTGAATCCGAGCCGGTGCCCGAGAAGAATGCACAGGACTAGCGCCGACCAACCCGAGCTCATGTGGACGACCGTTCCACCGGCGAAATCGATCGCAGTGATTTTGGCTGCGGTGTTCCAAACTCCGTTCATCCACCCGTCGATTCCCCACACCATGTGCGCGATCGGAAAATAGACTGCGAACATCCAGACTCCGACAAAAACGAGCACAGCTGCAAATTTCATTCGCTCAGCAACCGCGCCGATGATCAACGCCGGCGTGATGATCGCAAACATGAGTTGATACATCGCGAAGACATTCTGGGAGACCCAGTACGAATAGTCACCGTTAGGTCGGCCATCCACACCGTGCAGAAAGGCAAACTTGAATCCTCCGATGAACGGCGACCCCTGGGAAAAAACGAGAGAATAACCCACCAGCCACCAGAGGATCGTCACCAAGCCGGCAATGCCGAGACATTGCGCCAGCACGGAAAGAACATTCTTCGCGCGGACGAGACCACCGTAAAAAAGCGCCAGCCCTGGGAGCGTCATGAAAAGCACCAGCGCAGCGCAGGTCATCATCCAGGCATTGCTCGCAGGGCCGGGACCGGAAATGTTTGATGCTACTGGCGCGTTCGCCGAATCAGCGCCGCGCGCCGAATTATTCACGTAGGCTTCCAGGTCGGCAACGCGCTGCTCCAGAGACGGCGCCGCCTGCAACGCTGTAGGACTGCCAGCAGGCGAAACAGAAGGCGACGATGTTTGCGCTTGCAGCAGAGAAGAAAACGCAATGACTGCTGTGAGCAAAAAGAGCCGCATCATTACGCGCAATCGTTTATAGGCAGGCGGATTCGTTGCGGCAAGGAAAATGCCATTACGCAAACTTGCGCTGTAGCCCGCCTCGCTGCGTGGAGGCGTTTCGCACGACGCGTTGCAAACACATATGGCGCAAGGTTGGATCGGCTTCTCCGAAAATGCCAGTCCGGCTCGGACCGATGGCAAAAAAGTTCGCCAAAGGCGCTAAGTTAATATGGGCAAATTGCGTCCACCTGACAGAAAGGAAAACTCCGCCGAGCGGCCGGCCAGGCCAGGTTAAGGCGCTCGACGGAGTTTCTCCTCAGCCTCAAGATCGTCAACGTTTAGCTTGTGTGCTTCAAGCTTTCGTTGTTGTGAGGTCCCTCGCTCCGCTTCGGATTACGCACCAGTGAAAGCACGGCTGTGCGCAGACCGTGTCAGTCGATTGCGTTGCGTCCTCATCGTCGTCATCCTCTTCATCGGCATCTGTTTCGGGCGCGACTGCGGGTAAGTCATTTTGCTGCAACTTTTCATAACGCTCACGAACATCGGCGGGCATTTTATCCCGATCCTCTTTCGTCTCGACCGGTCCGCTAAAGAGCAGTTTTCCCTGGGTATCTTTCGCGGTGAGTATTTTTTTCCCATCCACATTTTCCAGCTTCATCTCGCCTTTATCGTCCGAGAAAACGATTTGCGCTTGGCCGAGGTCGATCCTTGTAGCCTTGAGTGTGCCGTGGTCTTTACTGAGAATGCGAATTTCCCGCGCCGCACGGCGAGCGTCTTCCCGCGCGCGTCTCGCCGCCTCGTGGGCTTTCATCACTGCCCCACGGATTATGCCGCGCTGTGCACCGAGTTGCTCTTGCAACTGTTCTTTCAAACCTTGCATCTGCTCGCCGAGATCACCTGTGTCATCAAAATCCCAGTGCGATTCGTGTTTGTCCCCGGGCGTCCAGGAATGTCGCTGCGGTCTTTCCTTCTTCGTGAGCTTGACGTTGACCTTTTGCTCCTGTCCTTTGCGCAAGATCGTGAGCGTCACGTCCGCGCCGTCAGAGAACGTCTGCAGGAGCTTTCGCAATTGGCTCGGTTCGATCAGAATCTGGTCGTTCAGCATTTTGAGAATATCGTTCTGTTGAATGCCCGCCGCTGCGGCAGGGCTATCGGGCACAACGTACTCGACGACTAACCCGAGCCCTTTGGACAGGCCGAGCTGTTCGCTTACCACAGTTGGCACTTGCGATGTTTCTACGCCCAGAAATATCGCCGGAACTTTGGGTGGTTTCTCATGGTCGCCTGGCAGCCCCGGGGGATGCGGCGGAGCAGGCGGTTGTGGCGGCGTGGGTGGAGTCTGCGCAAAGCCTGCGATCGCCAGGAAGGCGACAGATGCGATGATAGCAATGAATTTTATTTTCATGGTTTTGTTTCGTTAATCATTGACCGGAAACGGGAATGAGGACGACTTCCTCGCTGGGGTAAGAGACGCGAAGCGATGCGCCAGTAGAGGGATTACGCCATTGCCACGTCTCTCGCGTTTGATAACGAAGGCGCCTCAACGGTTGCTTCGAGCCGTCAGCAAACTGCAACCCCTCGTCGCGAGTATTATAGACGACCTGCGTCGCGCCAGCGGGAATGAATTTGTTGGAAGACATCAATCTGTCGATGCCGCTGGCACCAGAGGAGCCAGGCAGGACTGGCTTTGTTTCGGACGCGGGCGAACCTTGCGCAATTTCTTTGTCTTCGTTCCGCGTTTGATCAGTGTTGATTCGCGCGAATAACAGAAGGACGGCCGCAGCCGCGGCTGCGAGGCCGATACCGAATCTCAAGGGAGTTTCCGTGAAACGCCGCCAAAGCCATTTGCCAAATGGCTCGACGTCTGACACAGACGCCCTACAATTTTCGGCCATCGCTTCCTCAACGCGCTCAAAAAGTACGGGCGAAGGCCGCGCTGGTCGCAACGCTTTCAAGTCATTCTCAAGCTCGGAGAAATCGTTCATTGTGGTTGCAAGCTTTTCTTCAGGTTAGCCAGGGCGTATCGATACCGAGATGCCGCGGTATTTTGAGAAATGCCGAGTGCGCCGGCGATCTCGTTAAACGTAAGCTCATTCCAGATTTTCAAGACGAGCACCTGGCGTTGATCATGTGGCAAACAGCTGACTGCCGCAGCGAGAGCCGATTGGGCTTCATCTTCCCATTCAAACTGCGGCTCGACGGTTGGATCAGCCTCGGCAAAAACGGCGGCCTCGCGTCGAGTGCGGCGTTTGTCGCGACGGATAAAATCGAGAGCGATCGAACGCACAGTGGCGTAAAGCAGCGCGCGGTTGTTAATCTCGTGGTTCCGCCGCCAGAACTTGACGAAAGCTTCCTGGACAATGTCTTCGGCATCAGCTGCTGATCGTGTCCATTGCCGGGCAAAAAGCAGCAGGCCGGGAGCGAGTTCAGAAAAACAACTTTTCCAATTCTCATGGCTGGCGATCTTTTCCATGACCTGTTCACGGTCTTTATTTCCAAGACGTCGCCAGCCAATGAATTTGTCTATGCGATCGAAATTTTTCTCGTTCATCGCATTCCTGGCCGTTGCAGGAGCGCACGCAGAAGACGTCGATCTTGAAAAAGCCGTTGATTCACTCATCACTGCCGACAGGGCTTACGCCAAACTAGCCGACGAAAAAGGATTTCGCGAAGCGTCCATCTCCGTTTTTGCTGACGATGCGGTAATCTTCGCGCCCGAGGCGGTCAACGGCAAAAAGTTCTGGCGGGAAGCGAAGAGAGATCCGGTAATAACCTGGCGACCCATTTTCGCGTCGGTCTCGCGAAGTGGTGAGCTCGGTTACACGACTGGGCCATGGGAATCAACCAAATCGCGTGGCGTAGAAAAGCCGGACGCGTTCGGACATTTCGTAACAATCTGGCAAAAGAACAAAAACGGCGTGTGGAAAGTAGCCCTCGATGTTGGATTGGACCATCCGCAGCCGCAAGAAGCGGAGAGTAAAGTCCGAACATACGTTCCAAACTTTCCCCTCGCCCACTCTGAATCGGCGAGCGCGGATCTGGAAAAAACACAGCGCAGCTTTGCGGAATCGCTCAAGGAAGATGAAGCTGATGCAATCCTCGACAACGTCTCCGACGACATTCGCATTTGTCGGGACGGCCAGCTCCCTGCAGTGGGCAAAACAGCTGCCAAAAGACAATTGTCCGAACAGGATGCAAAACGACTCGCACGGCAAGAGGCGCAAGCACAAGTAATCCGCTTGATCTGCCTACGAATACGGCGAATACACCAGCGAGCAGAACCATGCCACCCAGTGGTATCTATCTTTGTATCTGGCGGCTTGAGTCTGATGGGGCTTGGAAAATAGCTCTCGATCTTCACAAGAGCGCGCCAGCGGAGAAACAATAACACGCTTTTGTCATTCCGAGCATCATTGAGGAATCTCTAGCTCTTGTCATTTAACGATCGCTGCGCCTCGACACGTTCGACTTCGCTCAGGGCAAGACTTTCGCTCGACATGTAACGCGGGACAACTGGAGCCGGCGCGCCCTCGCCCCGGGCGGCCGGGTGATCCGGCCCGAGGGGGGCCGTCTCCAAGCCGATCGGGTAGAATCACGGTTTCGGAATAGGCCGCAAAATTAGATTGCCTAACCAGTCGGGATTTGCGACGCCTTCGCGGTACGCT
>DASTZJ010000052.1:0-2525 GCA_035764345.1 Candidatus Udaeobacter sp. | reverse complement strand
CACCGCGCCAAGTGAAGTCCCCGTGTAATTCTTGGCCCCTCGCAGTTTGTTGCACTGTTTCTTCGCGACAAACACCGCTAAATTTTTCTAATGCGTTCTGCGGGTATTGTAGAGCTTGTTCGCTAGGCGTTGGCTACCTCCTGCACGTCGGGCCACCGTTGCAGGTCGGTGCGTAGCATATTTTTGTGATTGATCGCCGGTTGGCGAGTCGGGTAGGCTAAAATTCGGTAGTGGGTCAGTTTGAACTTGAGGATTTCGCGGAGCGTTGATCTGTGGCAGGATTCGACATGCCCAAATCGAAGCGCAAATCGAAAAAACAGCAGAATAAGGAAAAGCGCGATTTCGCGGAAACAGCCTCTGCTGTTTTCCAGCAAGCGATGGGAATCAAGCAGCCTAGGGCGCGCCACCCGGCGCAGCGTCATTCTCGCTCAGGTCGGAGTGGATAACGTCATATTGGTAAGGCCAAGCTTGGGACTATGAAGAACATCCACCGGTGGGGATTCGCCTTCATAGCTATAGGAATTGCCTTCTGGATGTCTGGCGTTTCTCCCCGACTAGGCAGTATCTTATTTGTCATAGGTCTGGTCGGCTTGGTGATCGCGTGGGTTACGAAAAGCTGACAGCGTTTCTTGAACTTGAAAGAGTCACACGGGAATCATTTCGCTTCCTAAATGCCGAATGATTCGGCACAATTCTTGCCATGCAGCCTTTTAATCGCTTTTCCCCTTCGGAAGGATTGCAAGATGCAGTCTAATTCTCGTTAGGCTGAAGAGATGGCCGCAGGAGCGTTGTGAACCAGAAAGAAGCGCTCGCATTTGTTGAACGGCACGGAATCGTCCTCCAAGCCGCACGGGGCCCTGTTCCAAATCTCGCAGAGGAGATTGCTGGTGGTCCCATCCGGGGCAGCTGGTGGGGCCATTCAAAAGGGAAAGAGATTTTTCGCGCTTCGAAGGCGATTTGCGAGAGTCCCAACGTCCTCGTTTGTAAGCTGATTGGAGGCAAGATTACCTACGTGCATCGCCGTCTCTGGCCAGCATTTATCAAGCTCGCCTCACGATTCCGCGCGGAACAGCTCGCAAAGGTATGGAATGAGCACACTGCCAGCGGAGCACACCAGTCGAAACGAGAGCGTTTTCCAACGTGGGTACCCTCTGAGGTCATGAAGGAGGCTAAGGCATTGTCTATTGCCGAGGCGGAGAGCATTCTCTCGCAGTGGTTATCATTGGTTGGGAGGGCATGAGCTCATGCGGCGCAAGTGGAGACTGAATGGTGTAGAATATCTCATCACGTGCACCGTATCGAATTCCTGCAGATAGTCCGCGACGCAGAAATCGCCTATGCGATCTCTCCAGTCGTATGCAGACACCGTCTCAGCGCGAAAGACACCGAAAAATTCTTGCTCGAACTGCGTATTCCTCGCGCTGCAAACGTCGCCCAAATTACGCATCGTTTGGTCGTTAACTGCTCACAGAAGGCGAGCTCCGAACTCGCGGCCCAGAGCTGATCGGGAGAATCGCGCCTTTAGGCAATGCACCCTGTAAACCGGGTTTGTTCGCTGAATTCCATATACGAAATCGCGAACTGCTTTGAACTTCACCGCATGCCAAAAATGGACTAAACCTTAGACTCGTACTGGACTCCCGTTTTGGACAACGCAAGGATCGAAAAAATGCGAGCGAACGCGGAATCGTTTAAGAGCTGGTTGCTTGCCGATCGGGGGCAACTCGAGATGCCGGGACTTTATCAGAAGAAACGCCGCGCATCCGAAGAACAGTCCTGGTACAAAGTGATGTGCCTAACGGGAGTGGACTATTTCTCGACTCTCGGTTATCAGCCTGGCATTGCCGCTTTGGCCGCAGGTGCGTTGTCACCCTGCGCAACGCTCATTCTCGTTTTGTTAACGCTTTTTGGGGCACTGCCAATTTATCAACGCGTCGCTCGAGAAAGTCCCCACGGTGAAGGGTCCATCTCAATGCTTGAACACCTGCTTCCTTGGTGGGAGGGCAAGCTCTTCGTCCTGGCGCTTTTGGGCTTCCTGGCCACCGATTTCATCATCACGATTACGCTTTCGGCCGCTGACGCTACGGCGCACATAATCGAAAACCCGTTTGCTCCGACCTTTTTTCATAATCAGGCGGTACCGATTACTCTAATCCTGGTGGCGCTTCTGGGAGCGGTTTTCTTGAAGGGCTTCAAAGAAGCGATCGGGATCGCAGTGGGCTTAGTTGTCCTCTATCTTGCGCTTAACGCAGTGGTTATTGCGGCCGGGATCGAGCAAATAGCAACTCATCCTCACCTCTTCATCGAGTGGAAGCGGGCGCTCTTCACTGCCCACGGCAGTCCTTTAGCGATGCTTGGAATTTCGTTGTTGCTATTCCCCAAGCTGGCTCTTGGACTCTCTGGATTCGAGACCGGAGTCGCAATGATGCCCTTGGTGAAAGGCGAACCCGGAGACGATGAGAGTCGCCCATTAGGAAAGATTCGTAACACTCGCCACCTGCTTTTTACCGCGGCCGTTACAATGA
>DASTZJ010000051.1:0-6054 GCA_035764345.1 Candidatus Udaeobacter sp. | reverse complement strand
CGCAGCGCTGTGGCCGCCCAAACGGAGCGCAGGACGTTCCCAAACTCGGTGCCTTCCGCCCACCGCTCATTTACCTGTTTTCAGTCGTAACCGGGGTGTTGATTCAGCGCGCGTCGCCACTGCCATTCGTTCCTGGAACGCGCGCTGTCCCGGTCGGAGCGTTCCTCGTCGTAGTCGGCATAGCGCTCTTCACCTACTCGGTTGCGAAATTCCGAGCAGCCGGCACACCTGTACCCGCCCGAAAGCCAACCACCATGATTGTCCAGACGGGCCCCTATCGGTTCAGCCGCAACCCCATCTATCTGGCGTTCTCATTGTTCCAACTCGGTATCGCGATCTGGATCAACAGCCTATGGCTCCTAGTCACGCTCGTTGGGGCGGTGGGACTCATGCACTACGTTGTCATACCGAGAGAGGAGCAGTATCTGGAACGAAGATTTCGGCGCCCAGTACTTGGATTACAAGCTCTCCGTGCGCCGTTGGCTGTAGGCCATCCAACCACATTGCGATGGTGCTCGGTGTTCATAACTTGCAAACGCATTGCGGCACCCCAAAAATTCGCAGTCCCGCCATGTCCGGCGTAGTTGGCGTGCCGCAGAGCGCTGCCACTTGCGCTCCACATTCGGACAATCTTAAGAAAGCCGATTGGAGTTTGGGCTGGGTCTCAGCTCTCGATTTGCAAGGACGCACGGTCTGGATTGCTGCCGCGCAACGCGACGATGGAAAGTGCCTTGTTATGCGCGCGGATTCACATTGAAGGGTCGGCCGAAAGCCAGTGTTACCTAGCGCCGGGCGGTGGAGACGGGGCCCGAATGGCCTTGTAGTAGACGATTCGCCCCAAGATAGTCGTTTCGCGCGCAACCTCCTGACTGTTCTCGAAATCAGCATCTCGCATGAGAGCGAGGACGAGGACTTGGGGACTCGACCCATGCCGTGAATGGACGATCCTTGCGAGGAATCCATGTAAACCGCCTCCGCGGAGCGGTCCCTCTTGGAAATCGACCAGGTGCAGGAAGCCTCCTGGCTTGAGAACACGACGCGCCTCCCGGACGGCAAGCAACTTCGCATCAGATTGGATATGGTGGAGCATGAACGCGGACAAGATCCGATCGAACGACGCGTCGGGATAGGGTAACTCCTCCGAAAAGCCTGAATCGAACTGAAGAGCGGCCCCGCGTTGTTGGGCCTTTCGGCGGGCGCGCGCCAGGGCTTTCGGGTCGGGGTCGATTCCAATAACCTCGGCAGCGGGATTCAGACTCTTGGCCAGGATGGTCAAGTTGCCTGTCCCGCAACCAATTTCTAGGACCCGATGATCAGGTCTAATGGCGGCTTGACGAATGAGCTTCCTGTGGACCACCTCGACTCCCAACAGTTTGGTGAAGAAATCGTAGAAAGAAAGGAGCGAATCTTTTCCTGCCGCTGGGAGATAGGTATTCCTGGTTGTGTGCATCGGGACTTCTCCTATTCTACGGCTGCCTAACGAAAGAAAGATGAGCTACCGGCGGAGCCGGCTAACTCCATCGCCTGATTAGGCGCGTTAGCTTCAATTCGTGCGCCTTGTGTCTTCTCATAAGCGATTGCTTTTGGCGAGAATGTCACTACCCGTTCGATAGACAATGTAGATTTCCTCGTCCACGCTAGAATGCGTTCAACCGGGTCCGAGCGCCTGCTGTAAGTCGCGGATGCCGCGCGTCATCGTGAGTCGTTTTCCGTTGTGAAGGATCACGACATACTCGCCCTTGGTCATTGGCTGAAGTTCCTTGATGCGCTCGATGTTTACGATGGCTGAACGACTCACTCGCACAAATTGTTCGGGCGAGAGCTGTTCTTCCAAGCAGCGCATCGTCTCCCGCAGCACGTGCGTCTTATCGCCGACGTGCAGCAGCGCGTAATTCGACGCTGACTCGATCCAATCGATTTCGTCGGCTTTCACAATAAGGACGCGGTTGGCATTCTTGATAACGAAGCGGGCTGTGTAAGTGCGCATCGTTCGGAAACGTTCGAGTAACGCTAGGACGCGATTATCCGTCTCGCCCGCCTGACGTCTCTGAAGATGCTCTCGCGCGCGCTGAAGGGAAGCTTTAAATCGTGCAGCCTTGAATGGCTTCAACAAATAGTCTAAGGCATGGACCTCAAAAGCTTCGAGCGCATGTTGATCGTAAGCCGTAGTAAAAATGACAGCCGGCAAACTCGTGGCAGGCAAAGCCCGCAGCACATCAAATCCGTTCACTTCCGGCATCTGGATGTCGAGAAAAAGCAGGTCGGCTCGAAGAGCGGTGATGGCGGCGATTGCTTCCCGTCCATTGGCGCACTCAGCAGCTATGGCAATGTCTGGTTCGTCCGCGAGCAAATCCCGCACGCGGTCGCGGGCCGATGATTCGTCGTCCACAATGATGACTTGAAGGGCCATGAGTGGCGCGCTTAATATCGGTCAGCAGACGCCGCGCGCCACGGTAATTCCACCGTGACGGTTAATCCTCTTTCGGCGTTCGGCGTAATTCGGAAACGATGCGCATCGCCGTAAAGTTCCTGCAACCGTGCTTTGGTGTTTGACAGTCCAATCCCTTCGCGGAGCGCGGCAAGCTGGTCAGCCTTCAGTCCTTCGCCATCGTCCCGAATTTCGAACCGCAGCGAAGTGTCCTGATGCCGGGCCCGGATAAAAATCGTACCGCCGGTCTCACGCGGCTCGATACCGTGGTGAACGGAGTTTTCGACCAGCGGTTGAAGGATGAGTGCAGGCACAGCTATATCCAGCGCGGCGGGATCGATCTCCTTTTGAATCCGCAGCCGTTCACCAAAGCGAGCTTGCTGTATTTCCAGATACAGATCGAGAAATTCGATTTCACGGCGCAACGGCACCTCATGTTGTTGCGCGGTGTCGAGCGTCACTCGGAGGAAATCGCTGAGGGAACCAATCATGTCTTGCGCAGCGGCCGGTTTTCGGCGCACGAGTGAGGCGATGGCGTTGAGCGTATTGAACAGGAAGTGAGGTTGGAGCTGTGCCTTGAGCGTTTGGAGGTTCGATTGCATGAGCCGGGCTTCGAGTTCGAGCGTGCGTCGCTCCCGCTCGCGCAATTGGCGATAGTAACTCACGACCCACGTCACGCAGACAATTGCCCAGTAGATCGGAATCGTGGATTGCGCGTGCGTCACCAGACGGAGAAAGCGTGTCCTTGGACCTGGTATCCCTGGCGGCGGCAACGGCGGCGGAGATTGTCCAGCAAATGGAGCTTGAGCCGGGGAGATTTGAATTGGGCCCGACGCAGGCGCGCCGCGAGGAGGTCCCATCACGTGCACGTAGACGTTGTCTTTGCCGACACTCAACTCGGCTTCGTCAGTCGCTGAAACACCCCGTCCGATGTTAGGAGATTTTAAAAAGAGCCCGAGCGGCGAATACCCAGCGAAGGATGGGTTCGTTTGTGAATGAAAGACCTGGACGACGCTGCCGTTCCCGAACCCAGGGCTCCCGCCACTGTTTTGGAAGTTGAAGAGGACGATATCTCCCGATCGTTGGTGGAGAAGGATCGAAATTCCTTGATACGCCAGCACCACCAGCAGGCATGCTGGCAGATGCGGCAGCACGCCCCAGAATCGCCGCGTGCGGTCGAATTGGCAGCGCTCCGCTAGCCATACCACCGCCGGAGACAAAATCATCCACGGACACCATTCGACTAGCGCGCGAAGAAACGATTCATGCCATGAAATTTTCAGAGGCAAATCTCTTCCGATCCAATAGAATTGCGCGGCAAATATTGTCGCCAGCAAGAGCCAAAAAAGGCAGAGCACAGCGAGCTTAAGTGCGATGGTTCGCCATCT
The DNA here is from genome assembly GCA_035764345.1 of Candidatus Udaeobacter sp. GTDB lineage: Bacteria > Verrucomicrobiota > Verrucomicrobiia > Chthoniobacterales > UBA10450 > Udaeobacter. Next base: position 2,238 of record DASTZJ010000051.1, on the reverse strand, counting down.
ATCTAGTTTCCGATTTTGCCCCATGGAACCGCGCTCAGTGTGCCGAGTTCAACGCCGACAACAAGAGGAGGTCACGATAACACCTCTTTATGGAGTTGCACGTTATCCGGGAGGAACGCGAGGATTTATGGGGTGAAGCGTTCAGTGGGAGGGATGAAATGCGGCGTTTCTAACATTGGCATTGTCTGAGTTCCCGTTTGTCAGCAATTGGCTCTCAGCTCGGCTGCTGCTCGACCATCCCTGTAATCACCGCACTCGTCACAAGCGGCACGCCCTTGTCACATTTCCATAGCAGACTCGGTCTGGATGGAGTCGAATCCCCTCGCCAAGGTTGATGACGACCGAAACAAAATACAAAACAGAAAGGCAAGTAATGAAAAAACAACGCAGTTCAAGGGTGAGTTGGCCAACGATGTGTTTGTTCGCGGGTTTCGTGGGTTTGGGCTACGCGGCAAATGCACAGGAGTACGGAAGCATTACGATCAAGGGCGTCGCAGGCGCCGGCGTGCCAGCACGTAATGTCTTTATGATCCTGAACGGACAGGACGTCGGCTCTTCGTTACTCAAGGCTTGCGACGCAAACCAGGACGGGGCAGCTAGCGCAAGCGAAGTGAACGCCGCATTGCTCAACTGGTTTCAGCAGACCGACACCGACAGCAATGGCGCGCTCAGTGAAACTGAATTGGCGAGCGTCCTGAAGTCGCTCTTTCCGACGCCACAACCACCGCCGGGCGCGCCGCTGCCCCCGGAGGAAATGGCCTTGCATAATCAGCTCGCGAAGAAACTCATGATCACCGTGGATGCCAACAAGGATGGGTGGATGACTTTCCAGGAGGCGCTCGCTTTCGTGACTCAGAATTTTGCGAAATGGGACGCAAACAGCAATGGCTCGCTGGATGCTTCGGAGTTGGCTGCCGCGTTTGCCGAATTGATGCCCACACCGTTGCTCAAGCCAAGCATCGAGACAGGCCAGGGTGCTGTTTTCACTCAAACCTTTCACCATTCGCTGTAAGAAGGAAATCGACTCGGCGGGAACAGCGCAGTTCGGACTTGTGACCGAGCACGTGAGAAAGCATCTCGAACTTCTTTAGTCTGGTCTTTTTCAATCAGGATTGCGCTGCTCCCTATTTGCCGCCCGGTACAAACGTCCAAAAGCGTAACCCCACACCGCAGTCCGCATACTCGGGCGGGGGTAGGGTGGCTTGCTCCGAGATGCCGCCTATAAGCATCCTTTTTCTTGCCCAGCAATCGCTTACAGGAATGCCCGTGCTGATAGACAGGTTGAGTAATTCCTCCGTTTTATCACCAGCCCTTTCACCACACCGGTTGGATCTCCTCAGCCCAAACCTCAGCTTGGGCTTCTCGCGCGCATGTGAGACTATTGCGAAACCCACCTTCCCTGTTATGCGTTGGCTGCGTCATTGGCGTCTTACGAGGCAAAACGCCTTTCACGGTTCGAACTCTGGTACGAAACGCGATCTAATGGTGAAAGCGCGATGGGGCAAACAGCCCAGCCGAAGTGTCAAGGGATTCGGAGTGGATTGGACTGACCGTGGAAAACTAGCAATGCAGGCCCTCGGACACATGATTGAAGACCTCGGACCTGAAAACTTAAATCAACAACTTTGGTGGGCCGTCGGAACGCTCGCGAATATGGAATTTACTTCGCCAAGCTGAACAAGTGTTTTCGAGTTGGGCAGCCGCAGATGCCGCCGCCACAGATTTACGAAATCAGACCGCGCAAGATGATGAACAATAGGTTAATAAATTTGGTCTAACGGAGGCATAACCATCAACATCAAAGAGGAGGCATCATCATGAAGAAAATCGTTGTCACCCTCGCCTGCGTGCTCATTGTGCCGCTAGCATTCGCGCAAACGAGTTCGACGGGTAAAGGGCAGAAAGGGCAAGGGGCAACTACCACAACAGAACCAATAACGGTAACCGGGACGATCATCTCGATGACGACTGAGGAGGGGGCGGCCGCCAGTTATCAGCCTGTCAAAACGCTGGTTGTTCGCGAGGACAGTTCGAATAAACCGGGCACTTATGTTATCAGGGGGCCCGGTCACGTTATGAACAAGGCGGGTGTACCCATCCGAACGGCGATCAAGCCCGGCACTCGCGTGCGTGTTTATTACGTAAACGCAGGCAATTCGCGTGTGGTTGATCACGTAATGGTTGAGTAGTGAGTCTACGCGGCCTAGGATAATGACCAATAAAAGCCGCACGATTTTC
>DASTZJ010000050.1:0-9232 GCA_035764345.1 Candidatus Udaeobacter sp. | reverse complement strand
CAACGAGACCGGAGCCGACAACAGCCCATACAATGCCGTCAGCGCGATGGCAATCGAGCCAACGACGCTGCACGTCGCGCCGAACTCGCCGCAAGATTTAACGCCGGAAGATTTTGATAGTTCACTTGCCCATGTCGATCTTGCAAGCCTCTGTCAGGGCGGAGTTAAGTATCGGCACGTCAAGAAATTGAAGCGACACTTGCTCGAAAAGGCCTTCGCGAATTTCTCCGCTCGCACCAGTGAACAACGGCGGTTGGAGTTTCGGAGGTTCTGCGAGGAACAAGCCGCGTGGCTGCGCGATTACGCATTTTTCCGCGTCCTGATGCAGGAGAATGACGACAGCGCGGCGTGGAATCGGTGGCCTGCCCAGCATCAATCGATGGAAAGAGCGCGTAGTTGGCTGCGCGATCTGCCACTGGATCGACAAGCCGCACTGACGGTCCGCCAGGAATTCTTTTGCTATGTGCAGTGGATCGCGCACCAGCAATGGCGCGCGATCAAATCGTATGCAAAGGAACGCGGCGTGGCGTTAATGGGAGATATTCCATTTGGTCTCAGTTATTACAGCGCCGACGTCTTCGCCCAGCCTGATGAGTTCGTGCTCGATTGGTGTGGCGGCGCACCGCCCGAGCCTCACTTCAAAGACGACGCGTTCACCCAAAAATGGGGACAAAACTGGGGTATTCCGCTTTATCGCTGGGAGAAAATGCGGGCAAACAACTTTGCGTGGTGGCGCCAGCGTGTCCGCGCTATCCGGAATGTCTTTCATCTATTTCGAATCGATCACGTCCAGGGGTTTTATCGGATCTATGCCTTCCCGTGGCGGCCGGGGAAGAACAAGGAATTTCTTCAACTCGATCCGCACCAAATGCTTGAGCGAACTGCCGGCCGCGCACCGCATTTTGTTCCTCGCGACGACGAAACATCCGAAAATCGCGAAGCGAACAAACGTGATGGCCAAGAATACCTGCGGGTTGTGCTGGACGAAGCAGGTGCCGCGCGCGTGGTCGGTGAAGACCTTGGCGTTGTGCCCGATTACGTACGCCCTGATTTGCGATCGCTCGGCATTGCGGGGTTCAAGATCCCACAATGGGAAGTACGCGATGGCACGATCATTACCGGTGGAGACAACTATGAACGGCTTTCCGTTGCGACCTACGCAACCCACGATCACAAACCGCTCCGCGCGCTATGGGAAGAGGCATTCGAGCATCCAACCGCGAACGCCGACCAATCGCGTAACACGTTGGAGCGAATCGCCGCCTTCGCAGGGTTGAATGCAAAAATCGACACGCTCGATTTCGAAAAAGACTTCTACCCGGCAATCATGGAAGCGCTCTTCAGGAGCGAATCTTGGATTGCAGTCGTTATGATCACGGATCTGCTGACACGCAAATACCGCTTCAATGTGCCTGGGACAAAGGCAAACTTGAATTGGACACGGCGAATGCAGCGCTCGATTGCGCAGCTCACCTCCAGCCCCGAAGAACAAAAGCGAATGCGTTTAGTCTGTGAGCTGCTGCAAAAAACCGGTCGCGTTTAGATGCAAATCCATTCTGATTTCCGCCGAGCGAGCACAGGCTCGCTTACGCGCCCTTTTCGATAGGCGCGCCGACCTTATTACCCCACTCCGTCCAGGAACCGTCGTAGTTGCGGACGTTGTTCAGGCCTAACAAGTAGGTGAGCACAAACCAGGTGTGACTGGAGCGCTCACCAATCCGGCAATAAACCACTGTCTCCTTTTCTGGACCGACTCCGCACTGTTCGAAGTAGATCTTTGCCAGTTCCGAGGCAGGCTTGAATGTAGCGTCGTCGTTAGTCGCGGTTTTCCACGGCATGCTCTTTGCCCCGGGAATATGGCCACCGCGCAACACGCCTTCCTGCGGATATTCCGGCATATGCGTTATCTCGCCTCTGTATTCGCCCGGTGAGCGCACATCGATCAGCGGTTTGCCGCTTTTACTTTGCGCCAGCGCTTCTTCGAAAAAGGCGCGAACCTCTTTGTCGAATCGTTTCTTCGGCACAGGATAGTTTGTCTTCGCATACTTGGGAACGTCACGCGTCATGGGACGGCCTTCGGCTTTCCATTTGTCGCGACCGCCATTGAGAATTTTCACTTTCTCGTGTCCAAACAGGCGGAAGGCCCAGAGAGCATAGCAGGCCCACCAGTTGGCTTTATCACCGTAAAAAATGCAGGTGGTGTCTGGTGTGATGCCGTTACGACTGCAAAGCTCCGCAAATTTCTCGGGCGAAATATAGTCGCGGATCACCGGGTCTTGCAGATCGGCGCGCCAATCGATATGCACCGCGCCCGGAATATGTCCGGTATCGTAAAGAAGCACATCTTCATTCGACTCCACGACCCGGATTCCTTCGTCTTTGAGATGTTTCTCAAGCCAATCGGTCTCCACCAACGCTTCCGGATGCGCGTATTGCGTATTTTGCCTAGCCATACAAAAAGAAACTTCGGGCGGTGCCTCCAAACGGGCAAGGGATTTTACGATTTGATCGCCGATGAAGCCTCACGACGATGCCGAAAGCGCTGGTCGGACCCCGGGCAAGCAATTTCGGTCAGCGAGGAACTACGGTCTTAATGCTTCTTCGCTTGCAATAGTTTGATCGCGTCGCGCAACTCCGCGGCGCGCTCGTAAAGCTCCTTTGCAATCGCAGTTTCCATCTCGCGCTGCATGATCTCCAGCTTGGAAAGCGGACGCTTTGCCTTCACTTCCTCGAGCCATTCGTCGAGAAATGCGATCTCGGAACTCTTCGACACCAGCTCTGGAAAGTTTGACTGTTGCAAAAAATCCACGATCGCGTCACGGCCGCGCTCAATTTCAGCTATGGCCTCGGCAAACTTACCCTGGCCAAGAAAAATAGAAGCCTTCGCACGCGTGTTCATCAAGAGCACGTAAGGCCGGAACTGTTGGAGGCTCCACGAAAATTCCTCGCGATCTGTATGCTCGGAAACAAAACTGAAAAGATCCAGATTGCGCTGGGTATCGCGCACTACACCCTCGAAATCATTGATCTGAAACAAGCTCAGATAACGATGATAATACTGAATACCTTCCTGTTGAAGCTCCGCGCATTGTTCGGGCGTGAGCTCGTAGGTGCCGCTTTTGGCCTCCGCGCGGGCCGCTCGCTTCTGATGATATTCCAAGAGCGACTCACAATTGTGCGGACGCCGGCCGTCCGGCCGCCCAGCCATTTCCATTTGTAACACGCCCAGGTCGACCCGCAGCTGCAATTTCTCGCGGCCATCGAGCCCAGCAATCTTACGCACTTTGATATTGCCGTTCTCGTGCGGCCAATCCTTCAAGATCGTATTGAGGTCCAAGCTCACGGTAAGCAAACATCCAACACTTGACGTTGCCTTGTCAATCATATCGCACTCCAGCCAGTTTTGCAGGCGACACTCCTGCGGGCTACAATGTGGAAAATGGAAGACGCGATCGACTCGTTTATCCGTTTCCTAGCGGTCGAGCGCGGTCTCTCTGAAAATTATCAGCTGTCCACCCAAAGATCGCTGAGCGAATTCGCGCGTTGGTGCGTCGCCAGAAAAAAAATCGATGCTCTGCACGCGGTGACATTGCCGGTGATCAGCGAATATCTTGCCGATCGTAAGCGAGCCGGCCTTTCCGCTTCTTCAATCAAACTCATCGTAGTCGCGCTAAAGATTTTTTTTCGGTTCCTAGCCGCTCAAGGTAAGGTTCAGCGCGACCCGGCTGAAGCGCTGGCGCTTCCACGGATCGAGCGTTATCTCCCGGAAACACTGAATGAATTGCAAATCGAGCAGTTTCTGGAAAAGATCGACACGAAGGCTCTTCACGGTCTGCGCGATCGCGCGATGATTGAGCTGCTTTATGCAAGCGGCCTGCGTATTTCGGAGCTGGCAAACGCGCGCCTTGAGAATTTCAACTTTGAAGAGCGAGTTGTGCGCGTAACCGGTAAGGGAAACAAGACCCGGCTTGTGCCGGTCGGCCGCAAAGCGTGCGAAGCGCTGGCAGCGTACCTGTCCACCGAGCGGCCCAAACTCGTGAAACGCCGCAGCAGCAGCGAAATTTTTCTTTCCGAGCGCGGCACCAAACTGACAACAGCGCGTATCTGGCAGATCGTGAAGGAGCATGCACGACGTGCCGGACTGGAACAGAACATTTACCCTCACCTTCTCCGACACAGCTTCGCAACGCATCTGCTTGGGAACGGCGCCGATCTGCGGATCATCCAGGAAATGCTCGGCCACGTTGATATTTCGACGACCCAGGTCTATACCCACGTCGATCAACAGCGATTGAAAGCTGTGCATCGACAATTTCATCCGAGGGCGTAGCAAGAGCGATACCGGATTTTTGATTCTTGATTCTCGATCACTTTGCGTTTGATACAGCATCGAGCATCGAGTATCGAGCATCCGCGCTTGAGAGGCGCTGGCTATGAGACGAATTCTGTTGCTGATCATCGCTGTCGCTGTTGCGGCATACGCTGGTTGGTACTACTGGAATTTTTCCCAACGGGTTTCGAGCGCTCCTGTGGCCGGGATTCTGCCGCGGGAAACAATTTTTTTTGCGCACATGCCGGACTTTAATCGGACACGCGATGAGTGGCGTCAGTCGGATGTTTATCAGCTATACAGCGAGCCGGCAGTGCGGGATTTTATGCGCAAGCCGCTGGACAACGCGCCAACCACAAAGGCCCTCGGTACGCTGCAGGAGATCGAACAGCTCGACCCAAAGAACGCCTTCCTGGCCTTGACGTCCATCAGCGATAGCGCTCCAAGCCTTGTGGGTGGCTTTCGTTTTCGCGGGACCCAGGAGGACGCTCAGCGGGTCATCGGCAAATGGCGCGCGATACTTTTGGAACAACGTCCGGGGACGAAGGGCGAGAAACTTCAGTATCAGGGCCACGAAATCGACCTGGTCACCGCGACTCCGTTTACTCTGGCAACAACGTATGACCGGCCATGGTTTTTCGCGGCTACAAACGTATCGGAACTGAAGGCACTGCTCGATCGCGTCGACCATCGCGCGAAAAATTCAGGAGAAACGCTCGATAAGGACGAAGCGTACCGCACGGCCATCTCGCACCGGCCATCGAATTATGCAGCATTTTTCTATCTCCAGCCCAAGGCATTTTCCGAACGGCTTGCCGCGTTGCGGGCCGCTGTCCGATCAAGCCCAACCCCCGGAGAAACTACAATGCTTGAAAAAATGCGGTGCATTGGCGGTTCGACGCGATTCGAGAACGGAAAAATTCGCGACGTGCTTTTTCTCGGAATGCCAAAGCTCGAGCATGATGCCACCCTCAATCGCTCTTCGCTAACGCTTGGAACAAAGGAAACGTTTTTTTATCTGGCGATGCTGCTGAATCTCGGGGAAAAGATGGAAACACTTAGCCAGGCCGCTACGCTGGGCGGCGCGGTGCAGAAAGTCTTTCAAGACTTCGCCACCAGCGGGATCGCAGCCGATGATTGGAAAGCTGCGTTTGGCCTGGAGCTGGGAGCGCTGGCAGATTGGCCGTCCAGCGCGCATTGGCCATCTTTACTTCTGACTCTGCCAGTGCTGGACATGGCCAAGGCAGGCAAGATCGTCGAAGCGTTTACACGCGCCGATGAAGGAGCACTCTGGACGCAAACAGAAAAGGACGGTGTCCGCTATTTTTCGAGGCAGTCGGCAACCACACTCGTCGCAATCACTCCAACAATCGCGTTATCTGATCGGATTCTTATTGCCGGTTTCAATCCAGTCTCAGTAGAAGAGGCAGTAAAACGCAGCGTCGGCAGCTCGTCGGAGCTTGCCGATTCGCAAACGTACAAGGCAGCCGAGCGATTGCTGCCAGCGGCAACCAATTTTTTTTCATACGTCGATAGTGCGCTGCTGTACTCGCGGCTTGATGCTTCGCTTCGTCCGATGTTGCTCATGGCGGCGGCGTTCGTGCCGGCGATAACTCGTTCTGTTGATCTAGGTAAGCTCCCATCGCCGGAGGTGATCACGAAACACCTAAGCCCGATTGTCTCCTCGCAAAGATACGACCGCGATGGCTATGTGGCCGAGTCACTCGGGCCAATCACGTTGGATCAAGCGGCGATCGGCCTTGCCATCCTGAGCAGCGTCGGCACGGCGGCACGACAGCAAGCCGCCACAGGGCTTGGCAGTTGGGTGCCTTCTTCGACAGCAACGCCGCAGTCAGCGATGAGTAGCCCATCGCCCACGCCGTAAATAGGACGCCGATGCCGGGCTGTAGCGGCAGGCGTGCCGCCTGCTAAATCTGGGAATGCAGCCGACATCCGCCTAAGGCGGACCATCACAGTAAGGTGCCATCGATTGCGCCATTTCGGCACTCTTTTGAGGTTCCGGTACGGTAAAATAAAGAAAAGTACTGCAGTTTGGCGAAAACGTGCTATCTTTCTCGCCTTATGGCTATTCTAAAGAAAAATGCATTCTCCCGTCGCGTTCCTGATCTGGTAACTGAGGAGCTGGTCGCTGTCCTCTCACGGCGTTCGTCGTTCGAATTTAAGCAGCTGTTCGACATCGTGCACGAGAATCTTCGGGCCCGGAACGCCGCCAGCGGTGGCGAGGAAATGCTACGCCTGCGAGCTTATGAGAAATTGCAGAATCTCGTGGCGCGAGGCGCGGTCAAGAAGAACGGCAAGAAATACAAGGGGTTGCCTTCGGCTTTGGCCAGCGCGATTGCCCAGCAGAATGGCCATCTTGCTGGTGTACGATAAGCTAGCGCTGCGGGTTCCAGGGAATTCCGGATGCTACGCGAATATTTGCCGGTGCTGCTGCAGATCCTCGTAGCTATCCTCTTCGCCGCTTCCGCGTTAGTTGTCAGTGTGCTCGTAGGCAAAAGTGGCAAACGTACGCCAGCCAAGGATACCCCGTACGAATGCGGCATGATCCCCCAGGGTGAACGCCAACCGCGCTTCAGCGTGAAGTTTTACCTGGTGGCGATGCTTTTTATTCTGTTCGACATCGAGATCGTGTTCATGTACCCGTGGGCAGTTGCGTACCGCGATGCCATCAGGCAGAGCGGCGTCATTTTCTGGAGCATGCTTAGCTTCATCACCATCCTGATGGTGGGCTACGCTTACGCAGTCAAAAAAGGCGCCTTGGATTTTAAAAGATAAGTCTCCCCCGTTTGGAAGGCGATGCCCCTAAAGGATTCGCCGTGACAAGAACTCTAGACGCCGTAGGTCCTCCGGAAAAGGGAGCTTTTGACGCAGTTCCCTCATTTCTGCCGCTCCTCCTGCTGCTGACCGCCCTTCTTTGGGTCTTCACCACAACAGGTGGCCGACAGGTTTTTGTGAAGGAGGTGCTCGGCGGCGCCTACGATTCCCAGGCGGAACATTTTTTGCGAGGGGATGTGGACGTCGATGCGGAGGCCATCGGCCATGAAGCAATGATCGTAAACGATCACGTTCGCATGTACTTTGGGCCATTCCCGGCACTCCTTCGCATTCCGTTAAATTTTGTTTACCCGGCAGGACATGGGAGATGGTCGCGAGTTTCAGGATTTTGTGCGGGAGTTATAGCGCTATCTGCCTTTGCCGGCCTGGTACGCGCGGCCTTGCGCTCCGCTCCACTTTCCCCGCGAGCCCGCAGCTGGCTGGGAATCGCATGCATTGTTGGGTTCGCGCTCGGCCCGCCGCTGCTGTTATTGCTTGGAAACCTTTCCATCTACGACGAAGCGATCATTTGGGGCTTGGCTTGGTCGCTTGCCGCGCTTTTCTTCGCGCTTTGCTCGCGACAGGCCGAGGGCGCTGTTTTAACCCGTGCACTTTTGGGATTCTCGCTGTGCGCGGCGGGCGCTTTACTTTCCAGAGTCACCTTCGGCACCCCTTTCATCCTCATCGCCCTGCTCCTTGCCCTACAAATGGGGCGAGGGAATCAAATAACTAATTTCATAGCACTCCTTCTCCCGCTTGGCGCTGCTCTCGCGTTTTATGTTTGGCTAAGCTACGCAAGATTCGGCAGCTTCATTGGAGTAAAGTACGACTATTACATCAACCCCGTTCATAGTGAATTCGCCTATAAATACGGGATGTTCAGCCCGCGGCGTATCCCCTATAGTTTGGCTGATTACTTTAGCCTGCGCTTTCTGACCTTCGATCGTCTGCCGCCTTTCCTAGGGGCAGGTCGCCATTGCTATGACTATCCTTCTCTCTTTTCCCTGCCCTTCAGTGAAGTTTATCTTTCCCTCCTGTGGTGTTCGGGATGGCTTGTCTTCGCCGCCGTCATGGGAATCGCATGTCTAGTTCGCCGCAGATCAGCCGACTTATTCGAGCAAGGCATAGCCATAGCTCTCTTTGCTCAATCCCTGTGTATCCTATCGTTTTTCACTCTGGCCCAACGTTACGCCACCGATCTTTATCCTTTCCTGATCTTCTGTCTTGTTGTCTTTCTCGCTTCAGGCGGAGCGGCCTTACGGTGGTCGCGTCATATCATAATTGGACTAGTCGCTCTCTCGGTCGTTGTAAACTCGCTCGCAACCGTCTCCTGGTTAATCGATGCCGACCAAAATGTGCCTGCGGAAACAAAAGCCGCCTGGGAAAAGTTCCTAGGCCGGCCTTCTTATGAAACGCAGAAATGAGAACAGTCCGGCTAGCGCACTCGTCGTGGATCTCGCAGGTTCCCCTTGCTTTCCCATTCCTTCGTCATTCGTCATTCGTCATTCGTGCTTCGTCATTATCATGGTATCGCGGCGTGAAGTTATCCGGGAGCATTCGATAGCCGTAGCGGTATCGTTGTTCGCGGCGATCGCTTTTTATTTCTCGACCAGGGCAACCCTGCACGACCTGGATTACACAAGTCAGATTGCTTCGGCTTTGCTTCATGGTCAGCTGGGTCTTCGGGAAAAGCCGCCTGGCTGGCTCAACGAGATGATCCCGCGAGGAGACAGATATTACTCAGCCTTTCCGCTGGGAGCAGTGCTTAGCATGTTTCCGATAGCACTCCTCCAAAGCCTGGGCTTGATCCAGAGCTTTCCTGGACATGTCTTAGCAGCCTTGATTGCTGGCTTGTGCGTTTATTTCTTTTTCCAACTCGCGAAGGCATTCGGAGCCGGTTACTCCAGTCTCGAAAGCAAGGCATTAGCTCGCAGGATCATGTTGGCCCTGTTTCCGATCTTCGGAACCTGGACGTGGTGTAACCTCGGATTCGGTGGCGCATGGCAAATCGCGCTTGGTTTAGCTTTGCTGGGGCAAACCGCGGCGCTCTATTTTGCTTTGGTCCGG
>DASTZJ010000049.1:0-2680 GCA_035764345.1 Candidatus Udaeobacter sp. | reverse complement strand
ATCGCTGGTTGCCTTGGTTGGGTTCAGCCGTATCGCGTTGGGCGCCCATTTTCTAACTGATGTGCTCGCGGCGATCTTATTCGGAATTATTTGGCTGGCGTTTTCTTTATTTGCCACCAAGCCAATGCGGCGACGCGTGGCTCCAATTCCCGCCATGCCGTTTCTTAGCGAGCCTGCCATGGTGCGTGTCGAATCGGCAGAAAAATCCGCGCAAAGTCTCCTGAGCTAATCAGGAGCTACTTAGCGCTTGGTCTGCTGACTTAGGCATTTCTCTTGAAAGATAGACGCGTCTTCTTGCGTCGGCTCGAATTGCTCTCGGACACGCGATGAAAGCGCCGGGAAAAATCCAAATAACTGTATGGTTGCTTGGTCTTGCTGGAGCCGCACTTTTCACAATCCTACTAATCCGGCAAGGCGCCCCCCAGGTCGGCGCCGCCTTCGCTTCCGCAGGGTGGGCCATTGCCGCAGTGGTGATCTATCACTTCGCTGTGCCAGTCTTCCTTGATGCAACTGCGTGGTGGGTTCTGTTTCCAAAATCCGATCGGTTACCGCTGCGCAAGCTGCTTTGGATGCGTTGGATCGGCGAGTCGGTCAGCACACTTGTTCCCTCCGCCGCGGTCGGCGGAGACATCGTCCGGGCGCGGTTGGCGTCGATCAACGGGGCGCCGGTGCCAGTCGCAGCAGGGAGTGTCCTCGTAGACGTTACGCTAGGAGTTTTTACGCAGGCCGGTTTCACCGTGCTTGGGCTGGCACTGCTTGTCTATGTAACTGGACAGAAAAATTTCGTTCGTCCGACTTTGGTGGGAACGTTAATCGGTGTTCTTGGTGTTTTGGGTTTCTACTTTGTGCAACGGCTGGGAATGTTCCGTTTTCTCGCCCGCGTCATAGCGCGCCTGGCGAATTCGCCGGAGTGGCACTCGCTCGTGCAGAGTGGCGAGACGCTCGATCGGACCGTTCGCACGCTTTATGCCCGGCCGTATGCACTAATGATGTGTTGCGTGTGGACGACTATTTCGCTGATCGGCGGCTCAGGCGAAATTTGGATTGCGCTTTATGCCCTCAATCTTCACGCGACATTTGTTAAAGCGCTTATTTTGCAAAGCATGGTATTAACGATTCGCTCGGCCGCCTTTGCGGTTCCCGGAGGTTTGGGCGTGCAGGAAGGGGGTTACCTTTTCGTCGGGAGTCTGCTGGGCATCCCCGGAGATGCGGCTTTCGCCTTGTCGCTGATCGCAAGAGTGCGGGAACTGGCGCTCGGTATCCCCGGGCTCATTTCCTGGCAAGTGATTGAGGCCCGCCGCCTCTGGCGGGCCCGCCTAGCAGCGACTGCTCGGTAATATCCCAAGTGGGCAGTTAAGTCTCGAAGCTTCGACAGCCGCTGTTTTACTTTTGCGGGGTTGGCGAAACTTGTGCGAACGCCCCACCAAATCCATGCCATCCCGTTTGGAAGAGCTAGATGATTTGTTAGTTCTGTAATTACAGCCGCATCGCCGTAAGCGTTGAGGAAGGAAAGCGCAAAAGGCAGCCACTTTTGGCTGGGGGCAATTGCGGCGAGGTCCAATAAGAATACCAACAAATCATCGGCGTGGCGTACTGCCGGCGGGAGCGAATTATCATGAATGATCTCAAAATCGATCAGCCGCGCGCGGCCGGTCTTCTTGTTAAAAACAACATTTTCCATCCCAGCGTCACCGTGTGACCACGGCCCGCGAAACTCATCGCTCCAGAACTGATGAGCCCGTCGGAATTCATGGGCGGCAGCTTCCAGCATTTGTCGCGTAAGTGTGCCCCGATTGAGGTGCGCCCACAGGCTCTTACCCGGCAACTTATCGACGCAGACGGTTTTTGCGCCGGATGCAAAGGCGCGAAAACGATCGCCATTGAGCATTCTAAAACACTCTACCTCCCATCGCTTCCAGTCGTTCACATTGCTCCAGAAACGGATCGGTATCCCCGACATGCGGAAATACAAATTGCCCAGATCAGCCAATTGCTCGCTGTTAGTGTTGCGCCGCTTAATTACCATTCGCCGTCCCCGACGGATCCGCTCGGAAACAGAACTGAGTTTTAAGGAGTCGACGAACTTCGCTGCGGCATTGGTGAGAGCTTGAGGTACGTGATTTGTAAGTCGCTCTGCCAGACTTGTTCCATTTTCCCGAGTTGGCATTGGTGATTTCCTATTCGATCCGATTGCCTTTTGCGGCTGTGTGAAGTTGAAGGATTAAAAGTTTGAAAAGATCAAGCGGTGCTCGGATTCACTGTGTGCGCCCCTTTTAACTTTGTAACTCTTTAACGATTAACTTGCGTTAATCTCGATCGTCTCCCCTATCTCCATTACGCGCAGCTTGGACTTTGTTTTGCGCTTCTTTAGTTCGCGTTCGAACACTTCGGGCGTGCCCGTCAGTACCGGAAATGTTCCATAATGCATCGGAATTACCGTGTTCGGAGCCACTAGCTTCACAGCTTCTGCCGCTCGAGCAGGTCCCATTGTAAAATGATCACCGATACAAACCAGCATGATGTCGACCTTGTGAAATCTTTTCACCAGCGCCATGTCGGAGAACAAATCTGTGTCGCCGGTGTGATAGATAGTAGGACCGTCGCGCAGTGCGATGATCAATCCCGTTGGATTGCCGGCATAGACCGGAGGCGCAGTTTCCTCCTTTTGAACGGATGAACC
>DASTZJ010000048.1:0-5122 GCA_035764345.1 Candidatus Udaeobacter sp. | reverse complement strand
CTGGTGATCATGGGCCAGAGCGGCAGTGGCAAAAGTACCATTTTGCGATTGATTCTCGGCACGCTCCGCCCTGATTCCGGTTCGATTTTTTTCAAGCAATTTGAAATCACGCGGTTGTCCCGCCGAAAGCTTCAACGGGCGCGACAACACATTGGCATGGTCTATCAGTATTCAGCGCTGCTGAGCTCGCGCAATGTGCGCGACAACGTTGCGCTGCCGCTGGAAGAGCTCACCGATAAATCGCGCAGCCAGATTGATAAGATCGTCGATGAAAAGCTCGAACTCGTTGGCATGGACGATTCCAAAGACCTGTTGCCGGAAGAGTTGAGCGGCGGCATGCGAAAACGCGTTGCCCTGGCGCGCTCGCTCGTGCTCGATCCCGAATTGCTTCTACTGGATGAGCCCTCGGCCGGCTTGGACCCGGTCATTGCCTCGGTGATTAACGAATTAATTATCAGCCTCAGCGAGAAATCGAAGGTCACATCCATCACCGCAACACACGAAATGGACAGCGCCTTTCGCATCGCCACGCGAATGGCTATGTTGTATCAGGGAAAAATCATTGAAGAAGCCGGACCCGAAAAATTCAAACACTCCAAAAACCCGGTGGTCGCGCAGTTCGTGAGCGGGAGCACCGAAGGTCCTATTCTGGAAGGCAGCCTCGATGCAATTACAAAGAAATGAAATCATGACTGGTTTGCTCGTGATCGGCACGATCGCGGTAGTCGCTTTCCTTTTGGTTCTGCTCGGCGCGCCCGGGCTGTTCCGGCCGCTGGCGACTTACAAGATTTATTACGATAACGCGGCCGGACTTAAGCAAGGTGCGCCGGTAATGCTGGCCGGCCGCAAGATTGGACAGGTTCAGAAACTATTTTCGCCGGTGTCGCCGCAAGAAGAAAAACAGGCGGAAGAAGCAGAGGCGGCAATTCATCCGCCTGAAGCAAATCCGAGTCCAAGCCCATCAGCCACGCCGGGCAAACCGCGATTCGAGGTGCGCGTTGATGTGCAGGTGGATAAAAACGCCAAGGTGTATCGCGACGCGAAGGCGCGAATGATGCAGCTCGGGTTGCTAGGAGACCTCGCTATTGATTTCACGCAAGGCACCGGAGCCTCCGGTCGTGCAAAAGATGGCGAAATGTTCGCCGGCGAACGCACACCCGATCTGGGCGAAGCCGCAGCAAAGATGCTGGAAGTAATTAAGCCGGTCGCGACCGAAGCGACTACCACAATGAAAGATCTGCAGCAGACTGCGCAAAACATTAATCGTCTCACCGACGAAAATTCCGAACTCACCCTTGCGCTCGGCCAGTTCAAGACTTTCGGCCAACATCTTTCCGATCTGACTGCGCCTGACAGCGCTCTGTCGCATTCCTTGGCCAATATCGAAAAAATTAGCACCAGTCTTACCGACAACGACAACATCGAAGTGACGCTACGAAATCTGCGGAACTCGTCGGAAAAACTAAAAGTCGCGACTACTGATCTCGAGCCTGCCGGCGAGAACATCAAGCAATTCAGCGAAACAATTAAGACTCAGCCGTGGCGGTTAATCTGGCCCACAACAAAAAAGTACGCCGAAGCATCCCCAACTCCCGCTCCTGCCGCTGCTGGTCAGCGAACCATCACTGTGCGCAAAAGCGCGAGGGCAAGACCACATCGAACTGCGACTCCCGCCTCGCGCCAGAGTAGCCGCTAGGGTAGCGCGCTGCGTCTCGCAGGCTGGGTTTCATGAATGTTGCGCGAACTACTAGAGTGCGTCCTCGAATCGCTTTCGCTTTATTGATCGGGTGGTGGCAAGGCGACGCGAGCAATTCACGCGAGGCACAACTTCAACGCGCGGTTACCCTGAACGAAGTAAAGGATCTCACACTGGGTGATTGAGCGCACTAATTCCGTTTGTGTACCGCGCGCTTCGATTGCGAGGTCCCTCGCTGTGCTCGGGATGACGCCGAAACTGGACCAGCGATCTATGGTCCGTAACTCTTCGTGAATTTCTTTCTCGACTCCGTCTCGGGTTCGGTGGAGCTAACCGGCGCTGATGCCTCCGATTTGGCTGCCGGTGTTTGCTCTGCCGGTTCCTGCATGGGTGCGGGTTGCTCCGGCTGCTCTCGCGCAGCGCCTTGAGGTTTTTCCCGCGCCACTTCCACATACGCCATTTGCAAATTGGAAAGGGCGTTGCGCAACACGGTTGTTTCTTCGCTCGTCAGGTTGCCGCGCGTTTTCTCCTGAATCATCGCCAGTTGATCAATGAACATTTTGGCCAGGTCCAGGTTCACTTCACCCTGACCTGTCTTTGGATTTGGAATTTGGCCAAGAAAGAGCGCGGCGTTTTGCGCGTGCATCACGACAAATTCGATAAAGCGCTGCGAAAGCTCGCCGCTTTGTGTGGTTTTCTGGACTTCAGCCATGGCTCATTTCTGTTTCGCAGCTGCGGAACCTTCCGGCGGTCGCACCGTTGCCAAAACATACGGTTGATCGCGAAAATATTTCGCGGCCACTTTTTTAATATCCTCGAGCGTTGTTGCGTTCACATCATGCTCAAGTTGCTTGTAATAATCAAAGCCGAGTCCATAGAGTTCGTCGAGTCCGCAATGATAACCGAAAGCGTCGTTGCTTTGATTGGCGATTTCTTGCTGTCCAATCAATTTCTTTTTCGCTCGCGCCAGTTCTTCAGGGGTAAGTCCCTCATTTGCGAGCTTGTGAATCTCATCAAGGAACGCGGTCTTCACCGGGTCGATTTTCTGCGGATCGGTACCGAGATAAAATGCAAAAAGTCCCGGCACCAGGCCCTGCATCTGACTGGCGCCTACGTAATAGGCGAGACCCATTTGCTCGCGGATGCGGATAAAGAAACGCGACCCCAGATCGCTGCTCGCTTCATCGATCAATTCCAGCGCGTAGCGATCCGGGCTCGCCAGACTCGCGCCGCGAAATCCCACCATGATCACGCCTTGGGCCTTTTCTTTGCGGCTTTCAACAGTTTCCGGTTTGCCCAGTGGCGTGGACGGCTTCGCTTCAGTCAGAGCAAGCGCACCGGACTTCATCTTGCCGAGCGCCTGCTCGACAAGCTGCTTTACCTCGGCAGCTTTAACGTCGCCGAAGACGTACATCACCCCGTTTTTCGCGACCACATAACGATCGCGAAATTCGAGCAAATCTTTTTGCGTCAACCCGTGTACCGATTCGACGGAGCCATTTGAACGCAGCGCGTAAGGATGCTGCGGAAAAAGTGCCTGCCGCATGATGTTACGCGCGACTGTCGTCAGTTGCTCTTCCTCCTGTTGGATCGCTGCGATTTGGATCTCTTTCTCGCGCGCGATGGCCTTTTCCGGCATGGTTGCGTTGAGCAACACGTCCGAGAGTAAGTCCACGCCGAGTTTTAGATCGGGCTTCATGACGTCGACCGACACACCAAAGCTGTTGTTGCCCGATTCACTCGAAATGGAACCACCTACCGCCTCGATCTCATTGGCAATTTGCTCGGCGGTGCGCGTTTTGGTTCCTTTCAGTAGCACTTTCGCCATCAAATGGGTAATGCCGTTGTCCTGCGGATTCTCCGCGAGAAGACCGCCGCGAAAAACTGCGCCCATCGCCACGAGTGGCAGCCGTGGATCTTCGCGAACCAGGAGACGCAAACCGTTTGATAATTCAAATTTCTGGATCTCACCGGCAGCAGCGACCTTCGGACCCTCAGTTTTGGCAGCGAGCGAACCCTTTGGATTCAACGAGATGACCGTCAGGTTGTTTTCCGTCAGGTATTGCGCCGCGACGCGCTTGATATCGTCGAGCGAGACTTTCTGGACAGCGTCAAGATAATGGCGGCTGAAATTCAGATCGCGCGTGAGCAACCAGTTTGACCCGACGTCCGAGGCCTGGCCCCGCATGGTCGTCAGCGCGCTGAGATGGTGACTGAGCATGATTTTTTTGGCCTTCGCCAGTTCATCTGCGGTGACGCCACTCTGTTTCACTTCATCAACAATGCGCAGGGCTAGTTGCTCAGCTGCCTCGCGTTTCTTCGGATCGACAGTGGCATCGATGCCGAACAAACCGGGATCCCCCGGCGTGTAGGAGAATGCCGAAATGCGAAACGCGAGACCGGCCTCTTCGCGAACGCGCCGGTAGAGACGCGAACTGCGCCCCTCACCGAGAATCGTTGAGAGAAGATCAAGCGCGGGCACGTCCGGGTTCGTAACCGCCGGGATGTGCCATGCCAGCGAGAGATGCGTCAGCTCCGTGGCAAATTCCTGGTGCACTTCGCGCCGGCCAAGTTGCGGCGGCTCGGCCGGAATGAATACCGGCTGGAGCGATTTCTCCCGATACGGCTTAAACAAGTCGGCAAGTTGTTGCCGCACTTTTTCCGCTTCGACATCGCCGACTATGATGAAGGTGAGATTGTTTGGGACGTAGCGCGTTTTGTAATACTGCATTACCTGCTCCTGGCTGAGCTGGTTATAGATTTCGATCTCGCCGATGACTGGGAAGCGATAGGGGTGCACCTGATACGCCGTTGAAAAAAGGAGCAGCCCGGCCATGCGATCGGGATCATCCATTCCCATGGCGAACTCGCGCCGGATCACTTCCTGTTCTTTCTGATATTCCTCCGGCGGCAAAGTCGAATTCATCATCGCATCGGCCAAAATATCGAGCGCGATAACAACGCCATCTTTCGGCACGTCAATCCAAAAAACCGTGCGATCGAATGAGGTGTAAGCGTTGATGTAACCACCCACGTCCTGAATTTTTTGGGCGATCTCATTTTTGCCTTGCGTTTTTGTTCCCTTGAAAAGCATGTGCTCGAGAATGTGGGACAATCCCGCTCCGAGATGCTGGTCCTCGTTGATGCTTCCCGTAGCGCACCACGCCTGCACGCTGGCTACCGGCGCACTGTGATCTTCCTGCACAATGATCGTCAGCCCGTTAGGCAAAATCCATTTGTGCGCCGAGCTCGGCGGAAACGTGATGACGGGCGAGGGTTCAGCGATAGCAGCTTTGAGATTGACCATCATAAATAATAGAACCGTTGAGGAAAACTTTGCTAGTATGCGAGCCATTGATGTGACGGTGGCCCCTTCATCAGTGATCAGTGCTTGCTGATCACTTTCTCGATGCAGCAGGCTTGGGC
>DASTZJ010000047.1:0-3343 GCA_035764345.1 Candidatus Udaeobacter sp. | reverse complement strand
GCGCGCGCTGGAGCGGAGCGATCGTTTGCCCGTTCACGATTCGCAAACCGATCGGAGCAAACTTTTCATCGAAATAGCCGCCATTCACTCCAGCCAGGCATGTTTCAATCCTCATCGTCTCGACGAGACTGTCTGTACCTTCGTTTTGAAGAACGCGTAATGTGCAGGATTTGGTAGAAAAGATTGCAAGATCCATAGTGATGCGTCCCCTGCCAGCGGCCTTCTCCAGAACAACATGCCTGTGTACCACGCCGTCGCGTCCCGGCTCCGACGCGCTCGAGAGAATCGTCCAATCAGCATGTGCGGCTGCGGCAAGCGCGAGGAAGGAAAACGCACATTTAAAACGCATGAGATACAATGAGGCAAATGTGCCGGACACGGTTTGCAGAATTGCGAATCCTGCCCCAGTTAGTTTTTCCCACTGTATTTCTGCAGCACCGCCTCAAAACGCAGATCGCTGCGCAACGAATCCCAAGTCGGATTTATTTTCAGGCTCTGCGCAGTCACAGCGCTGGGCCGGCTCAATAATCCGGCCAGAATTTGAATGGCGCGATCCTTGTCGCCAAGGATGGTATAAACTTCGGCCGCCCCAACTGCGATTTCCGGGCCGCCAAATGCATCTTTGCTTTCAGGAAGCAATTCAGTCGCGCGCTGCGCCTCGACCAGCGCGGAGTCCCTTTCGCCAAGGTACGCAAGCACTTTCGCAAGCAGAATGTGGGTCTTTTCAGCGTCGGGGGTCCGATTCAGTTCCTGCTCGATAGCACTCTTCGCTTTTAGAAAAGCCACCCGCGCACCGGCATCGTCGCCCAAAGATTTTCGCGCAAAGCCGATGCAATAGTACTTGGTGCCCAAGGCTCCGGGGAAACCTGCGATCTGATCGTCCGGCAGGCTTTCTGCTGTCTGCAACCCTTCTCTGTACTTGCGTTCGAGGAGAAACACGTCTGCTCGGGAACCCTCAGTCTTGAGCTTCTGCTCGTTAGTCAGCGGAATCGATTTAACAGCCTCAAACGCTTTCTCTGCCACGCTGAAATCGCCCTTTTCAGCAATGGCCAGCTGGGACTTGACCTCCAAAGGTCCAAGGGCCGTGGGATCCAATGCCAGGGCGCGGTCAATGGTCGCGTCAGCCTTATCGAAATTTCGCAACATGAAGTAATTGAACGCGAGATTTTGCAGCGGCCAGATGTCTTTCGGATTTAGACTAACGGCCTTTTCGAGATTAGCGGTCGATTCGTCCCATTTTCCCTGGCGGCGCAGGATTGCGCCGATAGCGAGATAAACTTCCGATTCGTTAGGCAATCCGCTTTGCGCGATTTCGAATTCTTTCAGGGCTGCATCGTAATTGTTATCACCCCAGTAATACGAGTATCCGCGGGCCAGGTGCGCTTCCGGAAGATCGGGCTGCAATTGCAAGGCTCGCTCGGCCAGCGTCCGCGCTTTTTCGCGGCGTTCCGGGGTCCGTTCGAACGTGTGCAGAATCCAGCTTTCCAATTGCGAGTAGCGCGCAATGGCAAGGGCAAAATTTGGGTCCAGATCGACGGCACGTTGGTAAAGTTGCTCGCTCTGTTGCAGTTTCTCAAGATCCTCAAACGCGCCGGAAAGATTGTGCGCCTGCACGAAAGCCAGATAGGCCTCACTATTTTCAGTGGGCTTGTGTTCCATCTGCGCTTTTTCACCTGGTGATAATTTTGCCCGCAGTTCATTCGCGATCTTTTGAGCGAGATCGGTTTGAATTGCGAATATATCCGTTAACTCGCGATCGTAATCTTCCGCCCAGATGTGCTCGTCGTTCTCTGCATTGATCAATTGCACATTGACGCGAACGCGATTGCCGACGCGGCGGACACTGCCTTCGAGAATAGTACCTACACCCAGCGCCTTTCCAATTTCACGAAGGTTGGATGCCTTTCCTCTATATGGCATCACCGATGTGCGTGAAATCACTTTCAGGTCGCCAATCTTCGATAAATTCGTAAGCACGTCATCCTGAATGCCGTCCGCAAAATAGGCGTTCTCCTTTTCGTCGCTCAAACTTTCAAACGGCAACACTGCAATCGACTTGTCGACCTTGTGCGCCGAAACGCGAGGCAGCAGAAAGAACCCTGCAGCGGCGGAAATGATCACGCCTGTTGCTACAAGCATGATTATGTTCCGGCGACGATGCGATCCTGGCACCGCCGCCGTTGGCGTCGCGCGCACACCCTGCGCAGTGATGTCGTACGCCCAGGCAAGCACCAGCGCCACTGGGAAGCCGAGCAGCAACAGGGTAATCACTAAACGCAGCGACCAGTTTGGTAATTCCCACGCTGGAAATGCAGCGGAGGCCAACTGTATTACGCCTCCCGCAGCGATGATGTAAGCCACCGCCACCCGGTAAACCTTGCGCCGTTTCACTTCCTCGAAGAAGCCTCCCATAACAAGAGATTTGGACTGACCGGGACTATAGTTCAACGGCGAACTTTGGACATAAGAATGAATGAAGCCGTTCACTTCGCGTTGTGACCATGCGGCCTTCGCGAATTTTTCTCGCGCGCCATTCGCAATGACTGCTGCTGCTGACAGTGAAAGAGCGAAGCCGGCGCTAAGCTTTCGCGTCGTGCCTCTCGATCAAAGCCTGAAATCGCGGATCGCTTCGCAGCGGGTCCCACATCGGATCGAGTCTTAGGAAGGGAACTGTCACCCCATTTGGGGTGTTCAGCGAGCGGTCAAGAAGCTCAAGGGCCTGATCGTTTTCGCCTGTCCAGGCGTAAATTTGAGCGAGATGGACGGTCATCTTTGGCCCGTCGAAGGCGTCTTGAGATTCGGGCAGAAGCTCGACGGCACGTTTGCCTTCGGCAATGGCCGCGTTCTTCTGACCAATCCCGGCTAGAATGAATCCGAGAGTTACGTGGCGTGACGCGTCATCCGGGCCTTCGCGCAAGGCTTTTTCCGCAATCGGTCGAGCGCGCTCAAACGCCGAGAACGCCTTTTCCTTATCATTCAAAAAGGTATAAATCGCACCCTCAAAAAATTCTCTTGGCTGATAGTGAAAGACGTCTTGAGGCGATTGCTTTAGAAGCGCGACAGCGTCCGAGAATTTTCGTTGCAACAGCAAAAGCTGCACCCGGGCAAATGTAACGAGACCGTCTGGATCGGCGCCTGGTGACACCTCTGTCAACGCTTTCTCCATCACGCTGAGATCTCCCTTCCAATCAATCGCAAGCTTCGCCTTCTCCGCGCGCGGACCCAATGAGTTGGGAGCAGCTTCAATGGCGCGGTCGAAAATCTTGTCTGCAGCTTCAAAACTTCTGTTGGCGTAATAATTGTCAGCAAGATTTTGCAAAACCCAGGCATCCTTCGGACTAAG
>DASTZJ010000046.1:0-3633 GCA_035764345.1 Candidatus Udaeobacter sp. | reverse complement strand
TCGTTAGGCGTGTAGGTCACAAGGATCGGACCTTTGACGCGTTGCTTATCGACTACGCTGCGGAAGAATCCATTCATTGACCGCGAGAAACCGTTGTGCGAAAACGCTGTCTGCAAAAGCGACATAGTTTGCAGTTTGTCGGTCGTCGAGGCCATCGAGGCTGCCGTCACGACGCGACCGCCGAAGCTGTGGCCCACAACATGTATTCGTTGCACCTTGGAAGCGAGCCGATCGATCATCGGGCCCACGCCGATTTGTCCGACTGTGCCGGCGCGTTTCTTCATTTCGTAATACGTAAAGTAGTTCAGGAAGCGAATCGCACCCGCTTTGATGCCGGAAAAAATGTCGCCCAGTCCCGCTGCACCGCCAGCGGGCGAAGTTGTCGGACGACCGCCCAGTGACGCGGCGCCGCCACCTCCTCCACCCTCAGACACGAGCGGTGTTGGCGTCTTTAATTTCTCCAGCATTGCTGCTCCATCGAGTTTGAAGAAAAGCGTAGAGTTGTCCTCTTCGTGCGCCGCGCTCGGATCGAGCAAGCTCCGCAGCTCGTCCACAAATTTTTTGCGCGCGGCAGGATCACTGTCCAATTTGCCGAGCTGATCTTTCGCGGCTTGGATATTTTTCGCGGCCTTGCTGTCGAACATCTCCGCGATGAGATCGAGCTTGGCGTTAATCGTCTCATCCGCTGCGGCGGAAGTCGCCCCGAAGCCCGCGCCGCCACCGCGAGCTTGTTCTGCGACGGCAGCTTCAACAACATCTGTGAACTTCTTCGACGGCCAGATGACCCCGACAATTGCGAACTTTTTCTTCTGAAGCTGATCTGGGGCGACTGCGGCAAAGTTCGTGAACAATTCGCTGTAAAGCTGCTCCGCTTGTTCCTCGGTATTGTTCCAGCCGTGCGACAGGACGATGACATCTGTCGTGCCCGGAGGCAGCGTCACTTGTTGTTGATTTAAAGCCGCGCCGTCTTGGTCGAAGTGCGCGGCTACATAGGGAATCCCAGCGATGTTATTCATACACGTTCTCCTTCAGATATTTCACACAGATTGAATGGCACGCATCAGGTCAACCAACCCCGCTCCTTGAAAGGAGCGTTCACGTTTCAAGTCGGTAGCTGCAGCGAGAAAGATCTCCTTTACCCGTTCGGGTTCGCCAATAAACTCTCGCCGCACTGAAAGGAACGCTGCAATGACGCCGCTAACATGCGGCGCTGCCATGCTCGTTCCACTGTCCTCCACGTAATCACATTCTTTTCCCTCCGCTCTTTCCTTTAGTAACTGTCCTGTTGCGGCGGATAGAATTTTTTCGCCTGGCGCGACCAGGTCAGGTTTCATTCTCCCATCCCCGGTAGGGCCTTTCGAAGAAAAATACGACACGCCGTAAACGTGTGGCATCTCGCGGTGGGTCGAGCCAACGGTGATAGCTAGTTCCGCGTTGCCAGGATCGTTGATTGTAACTTGCATCCCCGCATTGGTAGTCCGTTGTTGCGCCGCCAGCGCACCGTAACCTGTGTTGCCTGCGGCCACTACTACGACAACACCCGATCGAACGAGCCGATTGATCTCCACGCATAATGGACTCTGTCCGCACGCAAACCACTCCGGATCAAAATCGTAGCCGAGACTAATATTCACTCCGTGAACTAGATTGAGGCGTCCGTGTCCATTCTTCTCCTGAATGTACGCGATTGCGGCGATCAGATTACTGACCTCACCATTGCCGCCGTCGTCTAACACTTTTAGGCTAACGAGGCGACAACGAGGCGCCATTCCGCGAATCGAGTCCAGCATTACTTCGTGAGTCTCGACAGTGGGCGCGTCCCCCTCCTCGTAGCCTTTAACGGAACGAGTAACGGCACGCATTTTTTGCGCGCCTGCTTTCGTGGCATCAGCGACTTGCTCTCCTGCCACAACTCCGGCCACGTGCGTGCCGTGGCCGTATCGGTCGATTAACGCAGGATGAGTATCCTTCGGAACATTTGGGGTTTCAGTGAAATCTGCGTGGAGGAGAGAAGCTGGATCAATGTTCCCGTAGCGCGCAAAGTGCGGGTGAGTGGCGTCAATGCCAGAGTCCATAATGGCCCATGTAATATCGACCCCACTTGCACAGAATGAGATTTGCGCCGCATCCGCTTTCACCGTCGCAACCGACTTTGTTATGCAAGGTTTAATTGCGAAATCGGGCCAGATCCGATAAATGGCCCGAAAGCGATACACTCCCGCCACGTCCGCTTCCACCGGTGCTTTTCCGCCCTTCTTCTGTTGCCGACTCTTGCCGGCGGACGTTTTGCTGGGCTTTGTTCCTGTCGCTGCCTTCGCTTCGACGCCGGCGTGCTCCACGTCCAGGCGGACGAGTTCTCTAATCACTCTTCCGCTGAGGCGAGCGAAGACATATTGCTTGCTCAAGTCCGATTTTTTGCGGACGCGTTGCTCCTCTCCGCTCACTCCAATGTTTGCTTTTGCCGCTTGGATGGCATCCACGATCCAGTTTTTTGCTGCATCTCGGCCCTCGGGATAATCAAGATTCAGGTCAATGATGACAGAACGAATTTCGTTCTCGTCTTCCCTTATCTTCTCAAGCAGCGGAATTGCAATGACGCTGCGATCCAGAATCTCCGGTTTAAATCCGCCTTCCTCTTCCGCTTGCCGCTCAAGTGAAGCCATGTAGTGAGGGGATGTGTTTCGGACGTATTACAGCAAACCGGCGTATTTACGTCAAGCCTTTGGTACAAAGATGGGACAGCTGTTGCCATCGTCCAACGTCTTGAGTCGATACATTTGGCCGGACAAGTGATCTTATGAGCGAAAGAACTCCTATAAAGGATCCGAAAACCTTTCACCCTCCATTCAGAGAAGAGCAATGCCCAGCGATTTGTTGATCGCCGATTGCAAAACTCCTAGCGCGGCATTGATCGCATCCTGCGCTGCAATCTTCGCGTCGGCTGTCGACGCCGTCACTACTCCTTCACTCGCCAGTCGAAGACTGTCGAAGCCCAATTCTGCTCTTAGCTTGGCTTTTTGCATCAACTTGTCGCGCTTGGCAGTATTCTTTTGGAGCTGCGCGGCTGCCACATCGGCAATGTAATCCGACTCCAGCTGCGCGCCCGCTTCAGCAAGTTTTTTAACCTCCTGCTCAGCAAAAGTGCGAAAGTCCTTCCAGTGGATCTTTGCTGCTGCTGCGGCTGCCTCGACCATTTTCTTCAATGTCTCGTCGAAGTTCATTGTGTCGTTTTATTAATACTTGCACTGCGCTTCTTCGAAAGCTCGAGGTGAATGAGAGAACGAAATAGTGATCGAACGCCTTCCGCCTCCGCTTGTCGAAACGGACCGAATTCTTTGTGGATGCGCCGCAAATTCCGGAGCGCCAGACGTAGCTTTTGGATTAGGTCGACCTCAGCTTCGTTATTCTGATAGTTGACCGCGCGCATCTCCAACGCGCCGAGTGCGCCGTCAATTTCCTGATAATCTTTTGCGTGCTGATTATAACTAGTGCGATTCACAAGCACATCTCCGATTAAGGCTTCGGTCGTTTTTGCCGCATCCTGAATCTGTTGGTCTGTAACTTCATCATATGAACTGACGAACACGACTGCACAGCCGACTAGAAGCAGCGACAGCACCAGCCCCGCACAAG
>DASTZJ010000045.1:0-4269 GCA_035764345.1 Candidatus Udaeobacter sp. | reverse complement strand
TTGTGCGATCGAGAAGCCGCACGCCGATTTCCTCTTCGAGATCTTTGATCTGGCGGGTGAGCGAGGGCTGCGCAAGATGCAACTTTTTCGCGCCTTTTGTAAAGCTAAGTGCGTCCGCGACCGCCACAAAGTATCGAAGGTGACGCAGTTCCATACGGTGGCAGCGAGCATCGTAATCTGCCCCGCGCTGAAATTATAGCCAAAAAGCATTATTGACCAAGAAACAAGGTATTGGCCGATTCAGCGTGGCTTCCGTACAAAGACCCAATGTTAGAGACCCTCTCAGAGGCGCGCCCCACGACTCATTCAGTGAATCGTAAAGCCTCAGTCATATGGAAAGGAAAACTTCGCGACGGCACCGGTACGATGAGCACGGAAAGTGGCGTGCTCAACGATACGCAGTACTCATTCCGGACGCGATTTGCAAAAGGGATTGGAACGAACCCGGACGAGCTGATTGCCGCTTCGCTTGGTGGATGTTTCTCCATGGCGCTGTCCAATGAGTTGGGGCTCTCGGGCCTTCATCCCGAGCGAATAGAGACAACTGCAATCGCGACGCTCGAGGAATTGAAAGCCGGCTGGACGCTTACTCGTATCCAACTCGATGTGCGGGCCAAAGTGCCAAACGCTACGCAAAATGATTTCATCGATGCAGCACTAGCCGCAAAAACAAAATGCCCGGTAGCACGTCTTCTCAAGACGAACATTTCGATGACCGCAACGCTCGACGCATGAAAGCAAACGGGTCTCAGGAGCTCCGTCCAAGCGATCGCGCTCGGGGGCTATGGCATGCCGCAAGATCTTCTGAAGAGCAAAAAAGCCGGGTTTTACTAAATATCCTGTGAAATCCGTCGACATCCACAAACTTGACGCGGCGATCGGAAGGGTTCTCGAAAAGCAATAGAAGGGCGCAATGGAATCGACGATTACGCAAAACGACGCGGTGTCATGGTCAAGCCGTATCACACGGTTCCCATTCGAACGCATTAACTGGACAACGAGTTCGTTCCTCATTGGTACACTCGCACTGACGTTGACTGCCGTCCCGCTGTATCTCTGGTTCTTCGGGTTGGATCGCTTTCAGGTGTCCCTTTTTTTCGTCATGCTTCTGGCGGTCGGATTCAGCATCACCGTCGGTTACCACCGACTCTATTCGCATATCACATTCCAGGCCAGCTGGCCGGTACGCCTATTTACACTGATTTTCGGTGCGGCCGCATTCGAGAATTCCGCGCTAATGTGGGCGAGCGAACATCGGCGTCATCATAAGCATGTCGATCATGATGATGACCCGTATAGCATATCGAAAGGCTTCTTCTACGCGCACATCGGGTGGCTGATCTTCAAGCTCAAGGCCGATCAACGCTACGACAACGTTCCGGATTTGATGAAGGACAAACTTGTGCGCTGGCAGCATCGCTATGTCCAAGTCATCGCCGTCGTGGTGAGCTTTGTTCTTCCGGCGGTTGCGGGTGCATTATGGAACGGCTGGCGTGGCGCCCTCGGCGCCTTGTTGATCGCGGGGATTGCCCGGATTGTTGTTTTGCAACACTGCACATTCTTGATCAACAGCGCCTGCCACATATTCGGCACCCAGCCGTATTCGACAAGGTGCTCTGCACGCGATTCTTGGCTTATGGCACTCTTAACTATGGGGGAGGGTTACCACAACTATCATCACGAATTTCAACATGACTATCGTAATGGCGTGAAGCCATGGAACTTTGACCCGACGAAATGGATCATTTGGATATTATCCAAGCTGGGTCTAACTAGAAATCTGCGGCGCGTTCCAGTCGAAAAGATTCGGTTGGCCCAACAATTAAACACGTCCGGGACCAAGCCGAGAAATATCGAAGATGGAGCTACACCGGGCATCGTGGTAGCCGCGCCATTCCAGTGATAGCTGCAACCTATTACTGACCAAGAAACAAAGTATTAGCCGATCTGAATCGTGAAGACTACGTACCCCAAAATGATAACAGTCCCTTTATCAAAGAGCCAAGAAGACTCTGCCGCATACCGAAGTTGGGAAGGCGAAGGCGGAAATTCGGGAAAGACCCAAATGAATACAGGTCTGATACTTCTGTTAACGCTTGATCCGATGGTCGAGGAGGCCATGACGGAGGCACTTTTGGAAACCGGCGGGACCATTTGCCTCGCGCGCACGGCAGATGATGCGATGCGAATCGTATGCAGTAATTCCAGGGAATTAGAGCTGGCTGTCATCGATTTCGAGCACGGGTCGAATGGCATGACCTTGATCAGCGCGATCAACACATGTGCCGATCATCATCTTCCAATGCTGGTCTTGACGCCTCCTGGAGAAGGACACGGTAGATTCGTGGCGCGTGCAAATGGCGCGGCCGAGTGTCTAGCCAAACCTATTTCTACTGCGCAAATGACGAAAGCGATAAGCACTTGCAGATCAAAGTGGGCGCTCGCGCAAGTGGCCTGATTAATTGCTGACCAACGAATCACTATGATGGAATCCACAATCGTTCAAAATGGTGCGCTCTACTTTGCGCAACACCGGCATACTAAACGCGATCATCGTCCGCTTCGGCAGACCGTGGTGGATAGGGTGGGTCGAAAGTTTATGATTATCGGCAGCCGTGTCGCAGAAGGTCTGGAGCTGTGGAGTTCATATCGTCCGGTCACATCAAAATAAAAGGTTAACGGCACATGCATCGAATCCAATTCCGCGAAATAATGCGAGACGCCCAAGTCGCGCATGCGATCCATCCTGTCGTGGTTAAATACCTGCTAAATGTAGAGGACGCGACCAAAGCCTTAATGACGTGCGGTGTACCGCGCGCTGCGAACGTAGCTCAGATTGCCACCAGCGAATTATGGAACCAATAGTCAGGCAAAACAGCGCTCTTTATTTTGCGCAACATAAAGCCTCTAAACGTCGCGCCGCGCTTTTCCGGCAGCTTCGCAGTGCCGCCAGTAAGCCCCGCCCGGATGTTCGGCAGCAGCTGACCTTCCGCGACTTGCTCATCGCGCAACGACTTCATCAGGACAACGGTCGATGAACGGCCGCAAGCGAGTCAACAAATTCAGCATACCGACTTTCGTTAGCACCGAGCAGGCGATGGAATGGGGATCGCATCTGAACGCGGAGGAACACGCCGCGCTCATTCAGAGACAGCGCGCGTTAAGCAAGACTGCGCTCGCCGAGCGCAATCTGCAACGCATGGTGAATCTTGCCACCCAATCGCAGTTAATGCGCGAGGCAGCCGAAGCATTTGTCGCAGCCTGATCCACCGGGGAGCAAATTGAAGCTGAGCGGAACCAGTCTGCTTTTACGACTTTGCTGGTCCGCAGAATGCTTGGAGCCGCGCGAACCATATAGCCTAACGATACTGTGCCTCAAGGCCAATAATGCATCCACTTAATCCCGTTCAACGAAACAATCCGAGGCGTCGAAGTCGCACAAGCAATCCATCGTGTCGTGCTGAAATACCAAGTAACTTTGGGAGGAGAGCAGCAAAGCCTCGCCGGCATGCGACGTTGGGGCATGTAGGTGTGCAGCTCAGATTGCCAGCAAAGAAACGGAGGGCAGATAAAGTGGCCCACCCGAGCGCAGCCCGATCCTCTGATCAGGAAGTCATGCGACATCTATCGCGCTCTGAGATTTTCAAAGATTACGAACGGGCTTTCAGCGAAGCTGTGGGTTTGCCGCTTAATATTCGAGGGCGCGATTCGTGGTCTCCTTCGCATCATGGCAAAGCGGATCACGATTCATTCGCCGCGATCCTGGCTCGTTTTAACAAGGCTCGCGCTGCATGCCTAAAGGCCCAAACCGATGCATCCCAGGAACCGGACTCGACGACGCGCACCGTCACTTGGTTTGCGGGACTCTCCGAAAGCGCAGTGCCAGTGTATGTGGGTGACCACATTCTCGGTTTTCTCGAGACGGGCGAAGTAATGCTCAAGAATCCGACAAAGAAGCACTTCCGGAGCATTACTCGGCAGCTCCGCGCGTGGGGCTACAAGACGGATTGGAAGCAGCTTGAGCGGGCCTATTTTCGGTCGTGCGTTTTATCGCCAGATCGGTATCGCGCGATGTTGCGGCTTCTGAGCATTTTTGCTCAGCACCTTTCGGTCTTGTCAAATCAACTGGTCGTACGGCGCGAAAAGGATGAATCTGCAAATATGGCGCGAGCGCGGCAATTCATCGAGGACCATCAGGCGGAGCCACTGTCGCTCGGGCGGATCGCCCGCACGGCTAATATCAGCAGGCATTACTTTTGCAAAATGTTC
>DASTZJ010000044.1:0-9743 GCA_035764345.1 Candidatus Udaeobacter sp. | reverse complement strand
ATGGCCTCTTCCCATCGCCCCTGACGCCTCTGGATGTAGCCTTCTAGCTCGAAAATGCGGGGATCATTGGGAAGGGTCCGGGCGGCGACTTCCAGTTCGGCCAGAGCATCGCTGTAATTCAAATATCCGCGATAAAGATTTTCTGCGCGTGCGAGGTAGGTTTCTCCTGCGTCTGGAAAAAGCCGAGACGCCGCCTGGATTGCCGCTTCCGCCATCGTCAGACGAGCAGGAGTACGGTCGTGACCAAGGAAGTACAGAAGGTCGTGGGCATAAGCGAGCTGACAGTAAGCCTGGAAAAATTCCGGATCACGCGCCACAGCCTGATTCAGCAGATCAACTGCCTCCAGCAAGTTCGCGTCACCGGTGGCGCTAAAGATCGGTGCCGAAAGAAGAATCCGGGCCTGCGCGTAGAGTTCAAAGGCAGTCAGGTCGGCAGTCGGCTTGCGCTCAATATCTTGTTTCTCAGTAGTTGAAATTTTGGCGTGGAGTTGCCGGGCAACTTCTTGAGCGATCTCACTGGGAATTGCGAATGCCTCTTTCAAGCCCCTTTCGTATTCGTCCGCCCATATCCCCGTGTCTGTGCGGGTATCCACCAACTGCGCATTTACATGCACTTTACCGCCGGCACGTCGCGCGGTCCCTTCGAGCACATGCGAAACGCCAAGCGTGCGTCCGATCTGACGCAAATCCCGTTTTCCGCGATATCCCATGACACTGGTCCGACTGATCACCTTGAGGTCGGCGATTTTCGCCAGCTTGGTCAAAATGTCGTCCTGGACGCCGTCGGCAAAAAAGGCGTCCTCTTTATTGTCGCTGAGATTTTCAAACGGAAGGACAGCGATGCCTCCGGGAATCCGGCGAATTGATTCACGTTGCCACATCATCAGGCTCAGACCGGCTGCGAGGATGACCGATAGCAGGATGAGGGCGGCGATCATTGGATTCCGTCGCACCCATTTGCGAGCATGCGTGACCAATCCGCTGCGTTTTGCGTGGATTGGTTCGTGCCATAGCCAACGTTCCAGGTCTTCGGCCAGTTCAAGGGCCGACGAGTAACGGTATCGTGGATTTTTCTCGAGACACTTCAGGCAAACAGCAGAAAGGTCGCGATCTATTTTCCGGTTCAATAGACGCGGTTGCCTTGGCTCCGAATCCAGCAGCAGCCGGATCGTTTCGTAGCTTGTTCCCCCAGCAAAAGGCGGATGACCGGTGAGCAGTTCGTAGAGGACAACGCCCAGGCCATAGACATCCGTGGCGGGACATAGCGCAGCGTTGTTACCCACCGCTTGTTCCGGCGCCATGTAACTGGGCGTGCCCATCACTTCGAGCGTGCCGGTTACCGTGCTGCCGTGTTCGACCAATCGGGCCAGGCCAAAGTCACTGAGGTGCGGTTCGCCGTTTGCATCGAGCAGAATGTTTCCCGGCTTGATGTCTCTGTGCAGAATCCCGTGTTCATGTGCATAATGCACAGTGCGCGCGATTTTCGCGATGAGTGCTGCTGCCTGCCGCACCGGCATCGGCCCACGAGAGACCACTTCGTCGAGCTGGCCTCCTTCGACGAATCCCATGCTAAAGTAGCACCTGCCATCGCGTTCCCCGACTTCATAGATCGGAACGATCTGCGGATGATTGAGCTTCGCCGCAGCTTCCGCTTCTCTGCGAAAACGTTTCAAGTGCGCGTTGGTCGCCCACTGACCACTACCAATGATCTTTAATGCGACGGTGCGGTTGAGACTCCTCTGCCAGGCGCGGAATACTACGCCCTGACCGCCGCGACCGATTTCCTCCAGCAATTCGTAATCGCCAAACTCTCTGGGCGCCTCCTCTTGGGGCGGTCCTCGTTCACCGTGCGACTCGGCATTCGCATCCACGCTGCGATAATAGTAAAAAGCGCTCCAATCCTAAGCCTGTGTCGCCATGGCGTCCAATTGCGGGTCATGCCAAGCCGCGGAGACGGCGACGGACCTCTCCGATCGTGTCCTAGCACCACACGCACAGGCGGCGTGATTAATCGGTCTGGTCCTTCACTTCGTTCAGGATCACCACAGCGATGATAATGCGGATCGATTTCACGGAATTCCAAATTTTGCCGTTTACGAACTAATGTTCGAGCGTTTCAATTACGCCGTGACTGGAAAGAAGATTTTTGGAACCGATGGCGTACGCGGTGTCGCGAACGTCGAGCCGGTCACTGCTGAGACCGCGCTGAAATTGGGGCGAGCAGCAGCGTATGTTTTCACACAGCTAAATCCGCGCAAGACTCCAGCAGGTGCACGGCCCAAGATCGTGCTTGGCAAAGACACGCGTCTTTCCGGTTACATGCTCGAAAACGCGCTGGTGGCAGGAATCACTTCACTTGGAGTCGATGTCCTTGTCATCGGACCGTTGCCGACGCCGGGCGTGGCTTACATCACGCGATCACTGCGCGCCGATGCCGGGATCGTCCTTTCGGCCTCGCATAATCCCTATCAGGACAATGGTATCAAATTTTTCCGGCACGACGGTTACAAGCTGGATGACCAGGTTGAGGAAAAGATCGAGCAGCTCGTTTTTACCGGCGAAATCGATTCGATCCGGCCAACCGCCAGCAAAATCGGACGCGCGACCCGCATCGACGATGCGCTCGGTCGCTACGTTGAATTCGCCAAGGCGAGTTTTCCGCGTGGAATGTCGCTCGAGGAAATGCGCGTGGCGGTGGACGTCGCAAATGGCGCCGCTTACAAATCGACGCCGTGCGTTCTGCGCGAACTTGGCGCGGACGTTGCCGTGGCGCACAACCAACCTAACGGCATGAACATCAATGACGGTTGCGGCAGTATTCATCCCGAGGAAATCCAGCGCATCGTCAAGATGAGTGGCGCGGACATTGGCATTACGCACGACGGCGATGCTGATCGCGTCCTATTGTGCGACGAAAATGGCGACATCGTCGATGGTGACGAGATTCTCGCCATTGCGGCGCTGGATCTCTTGCGCGCTGGCCGACTGGAGCAAAACACGGTTGTGGCCACAGTCATGAGCAACTTTGGCCTGGATGAAACACTCGCCGCGAACGGCGGAAAAGTTTTGCGGACTAAAGTCGGCGACCGCTATGTGATCGAAGAGATGACGCGACAAAGACTCAATCTCGGTGGCGAACAGAGCGGTCACGTTATCTTCCGCGATTTCACCACCACCGGCGACGGTATCGTCAGCGCGCTCCAGATTCTGTGCATCATGCACAAAAGCGGCCAGCCCTTGAGTAAATTGAAGGCGTGTTTGGAAAAATATCCGCAGGCCCAGCGCAATTTGATCGTGAAGGAGAAGCGCCCGTTTGCCGAGCTGGATACGGTGATGAAATTGGTAAGCGAAGCCGAGAAGGAGCTCTCCGGCAAAGGACGCGTGCTTCTGCGTTATTCGGGTACCGAGCCAAAAATTCGTCTGCTCATTGAAGGTCGCGAGCTCGAAAAGATCGACAAGCAAGCGGACCGAATCGCCGATGCAATACAAAGCGCGATCGGAGCATAGGCACACATAGGACTTATACGACGCATGACCTTGTCCCGAGTAATCGAAGCGCTTCTATTCAGTGCGCAAAAACCCCTTTCGATCCGTGATTTGACGGAGGCCATCAAGGGAGCCAGCGCCGAAGACGAACTTTCGCCTAACGAGTTCACGCGCGTGAGTGAAGCAGAGGTTGCCGCCGCACTCGAACAATTGAAAATCGAGTACATCGAGCAGCAGCGGGCATTTCAGCTTAACGAAAAGGCCGAGGGCTGGCTGCTGGCTACTGATCCAAAATACGCACAGTGGGTGCGCCAGCTTTTTCCTGCGCCGAAACCTGCTCGGTTGAGTGCGCCCGCGCTTGAGACGCTCGCGATCATTGCCTATCGACAGCCTATCACGCGTGGAGATGTCGAAGCAGTTCGAGGCGTGAACATCGACGGTGTGCTGCAAACATTAATGGAGCGCGGCCTGGTTAAAATCGCGGGGCGGGCCGAGATCCCCGGGCGCCCGCTTCTTTATGAAACGACGCAATTTTTCCTGGATCATTTTGGGCTGCGAAATCTGGATGAATTGCCAAATGTCGAAGAGTTGCGCACGCGCCATTTGCCAAAGGCGCGTGCGGTACCTGCCAGCAGTGATGCTGGTTCGCCGGGGTCGCCGACCACGGCTACAACGCCGGAATCATAGCCATCGGGGCTGCCGGCAACGCGATCTGCGCATGAACGGTTTGTCATGGTTACCCTTCGCACAGCGAAGCGGCTACAGCGGATTCTTGTTTGTTACGCTTGCAACATCCACGTCAGCAGGTGCGGAGATACAGCCTGCTGATTGCGCCCGTGCTGCAAAATATTCTGAGAGCAAACGCGGCGCTTCCATGCTGGTCTTACAAAATGGCCAGACCATCTTCGAACATTATGCCAATGGCGGATCGGCGCGTGGGAGATGGCCAATCTTCAGCGGAACAAAGAGTTTTTGGGGGATCGCGGCGCTCGCTGCGGTACGCGACGGATTGTTCAAGCTCGACGATCCTGTTTCGGACACGATCAACGAATGGAAGAGCGACCCCCGCAAATCGCAGATCACGATCCGGGAATTGCTCAGCCAGACCGATGGCATCGAAGGCGCTTCGCGTCTTCAACGCGCGTCGATCCGCGACCGCAATGCCATGGCGATTCGATTGCCGGCCATTGCTGGACCGGGCTCGGCTTTCATTTATGGGCCGAGTCATCTACAGATTTTTTCCGAGCTGCTTCGCCGAAAACTAAAGGGGCGCAACACAATCGGCTATTTCGAAGCACGTGTGTCCAATCGGCTCGGACTGGGTCGTCTCAACTACAAAAAGGATGCCCGCGGCAACCCGCTGCCTGCAACAGGATTTGAACTGACTGCTCGCGAATGGGCGCGGCTTGGCGAGCTGGTTCTCGGCAAAGGTAGTTATCATGGGCGACAAATTGTTCCAGCAGCTCTTTTGCGAGAGGCGTTTGCCGGTTCGTCAGCAAATCCGTCGTACGGCCTCACATTTTGGTTAAATCAGCAAGCGCCGAACGGCCGCGAGGCAGACATGGAACGAATGCTCGACTTGCGGTGGCAGGATGTGCAATGGACAAATGTTTGCGTGTGCAAGGATGCGCCAGCAGACATGGTCGTGGCACTTGGCTCGGGCTATCAGCGCTTGTTCGTTATCCCTTCGCTAGAGGCGGTCGTTGTGCGGCAGGGATCAAACGCAAGGTTTTCCGACGCGCATTTTCTGCGGCTCGTGCTAGGCCGCATCCAGTAACTCATATGCAGGATTGACTTACTCGTTCATCTGGCAAACGCTTTCAGACGTCGATGAAACAAAACTCGGAGGATGAGCAGGCGCTCATTAAAATCCAGCATGACTGGGCGGAAGCGCGCATTAAAGGTGATAGCTCATACACCCGGCGCCTCGAGGCAGAAAATTGCACAGTTGTCTGGCCCGACGGCAGCATCGGGAACAAGCAGGAAGACTTGAAAAGCATGACTGGCGACATCGTTTTCACCGAATTTACGATCGATGATTTACAAGTGCGCTTGTACGAAGAGACAGGAATTGTCGTGGGACGGGGCACATGAGGGAAAACAAAATCTTCTCGGCGGGAAATTTGTGTGGACGGATACATTTATAAAACAGGATGGCGCATGGAAGGTGGTCGCCTCACAAGTAACCCAGTCTTAAAGAAATAATCGTTAACGATCCTCAAAATTCCTTATGAGCAAATTCACAATGGGTTGCGGCGTGTTGTTCGCAATTCTGCTTTTTATTGTCGTGATTGCGGCCCTCGCATTAGGTGGCAGCTACAATCGTCTCGTTCGTTTGCAGCAAACCGTCGATCAAAGCTGGGCGCAGGTGCAAAACGTTTATCAGCGGCGCGCAGATTTGATTCCGAATCTGGTGAACACAGTTTCAGGCGCGGCTAATTTCGAAAAATCGACGCTAACCGAGGTGACAAATGCGCGGGCCAGTGTTGGCCGTGTGCAACTTGACCCAAACAAGGCGCCTACCGATGCGGCGCAGCTTGAACAATTCCAGGCTGCGCAAGGACAGTTGAGCAACGCGCTCTCGCGCCTTTTGGTGGTCGTGGAACGATACCCAGAGTTAAAGGCTAATCAGAATTTTGTTGGTCTACAGGCGCAGCTGGAAGGAACTGAAAACCGGATTTCGGTCGAACGCGGTAACTTCAACACCGCCGTGCAGAACTACAACGTGGCAGTGCGCAGTTTTCCGACAAATTTGATTGCGGGAATGCTCGGTTTTCCGCCGCGGCCATTTTTCACAGCACAAGCGGGCGCGGAGAAACCTCCGCCTGTGCAATTTAATTTTGGCCCCGCGCCGACGCCGGCCGCGAATTTGAATCAGGGCCCCGCGCCGACGCCTGCGACTGCTGCGTCGCCATAAGGTGATTTTCAATCTTGCGGTAGCGGCGGGCGTGCCAGCCACGCCGAAGCCTGGCGACGGCAGGCCGTCCGCGATCCAGCAACCGATAGGGCTGCCACTACAGGTTCTCACGTGAAAAAACTCGGACGTTGTATCGCGGTGTTCGCCGCATTGCTGGCAATTCGTTCACACGCCGCGGAAGTCATTCCGCCCAAACCGGACCGCTATTTCAACGATTACGCCGGGATTGTTTCAAAAGAAGCTGCGCTTCGTTTCAATGAAGAGCTTGCCCAATTTGAACGCGAAACGTCAGACCAGGTCGTCGTCGCCGTCTTCCCGAAAATGCAGAGCGACTCCGATATTGCAGATTACACGCAGCGTGTCGCCCAAGCGTGGGGCGTTGGTCAAAAAGAGCGTCGCAATGGCATCGTCCTTTTCGTGTTCGTTCAGGACCGCAAAATGTTTATCCAAGTCGGTTACGGCTTGGAGGGCGCTCTGCCCGACATCACTGCGTTCGATATCACTGAATACAGAATCAAGCCACACTTTCGCAGTGGCGATTACGAAGGCGGAATCGCGGCCGGGATCGATAGTATTTTCAAAGCAATTCGCGGCGAGTACAAGGGCTCGGGAAAAACCGTTGCGGAACAACATCGTCGCAACGGTGGCGCTCCAAGCTTCTTGTTTTTCATTATTTTTGTCATCGCGCTGATCGTAATTTCGAGAATCATGCGGCGACTTGGAGGTTACGGTTATTCATCGGGACGAGGCGGCCCCATATTTCTCCCGGGAGGCGGTGGTGGCGGTGGTTGGTCCTCTGGCGGCGGAGGCGGGTTCAGCGGGTTTAGCGGCGGAGGCGGAAGTTTCGGTGGCGGTGGTGCAGGATCGAGCTGGTAAAAAATGCGCACGAAGGAGTTTCTCAACAAACTCGAGCATGACCGGATTGTTGAAGTGATTCGGGAGGCTGAATCGAAAACGTCCGGCGAGATTCGCGTTTTTGTTCAGCGCGGAAAATTGAATGCCGATCCGCTTATCATTGCGCAGAAAAAATTTCAGCGGCTAGGAATGCACAAGACCAGCGAGCGCAATGCGGTCCTCATTTTCGTAGCGCCGCGAGCGCACAAGTTCGCTATCGTTGGCGATAAAGCGATTCACGAAAAATGCGGCGAAGAATTCTGGCAGCGCGTTGTGGACGGAATGCGCACTCATTTTCAGAATGAAAAATTCAGTGATGCGCTTACAGAAGCGATTAAGGAAGTCGGCAAAGTGCTGGCCGTGCATTTTCCGAGAACTTCGGCGAACGCAAATGAGTTGCCGGACGAGATCGTCGAAGGCTAACTAGCGGAGTTCCTGCAGTTGCAGGAGGCCGTCCATCGCACGGGGAATCGGCGCGCCCCACAGTCGCGCCCAACCAAATGTCCGCTTGCAAAATCGCAGATTCAGTCTTTATTTCACGCTCGCAGCGAGTTTTGTAATTACGCCGTTGGTCCCTGGGTTTCCGTCGCTGGACGTGAAACCACACTCGCCAGGGGGAACCCGGCGACGAAGATGGAGCAATGGAGTATTGGAGTGGTGAAGTAACAGACGAGGTGTCTTTGCTCATTACTCCAATACTCCACGACTCCGTCACTCCAGAAAAAGATTATGCCAATCCGTTACGGTCGTTTTGAGATGCCGAAAACTCTCTCTAAAGACGAGAGTACAGCCACTGATACTTATGCCAAATTCACCGCCGAGCCGTTTGAGGCCGGTTATGGGCACACCGTAGGGAATTCCCTCCGGCGCGTTCTGCTTTCATCCCTCGAAGGCGCGGCCATCACTGCAGTAAAAATTACAGGCGCGCAGCATGAGTTCGCCACGCTTCCGGGCGTGGTGGAGGACGTCACCGACATCGTCCTGAATCTAAAGAAAGTGAAGTTTAAAGCTGACGACCACGAGCCGAAGAAGCTTTCACTCATTATCAACAAGGAGGGTGAAGTGACTGCCGGTGACATTCAGGTGGTGCAAGGCTACGGAGTGCTCAATCCCAAGCAGATCATTTGCACTCTGGACAAGAAGCATAAATTCGACGCCGAGCTCGATGTGCGTGTCGGCCGCGGTTTTGCTACCGCTGAGGAAAACAAGCGGCCGGACCAGCCGATCGGTCTGATTCCAATTGATTCCATCTTTTCGCCGGTCACGCGCGTCAAGTACGGGGTCGAGAACACTCGTGTCGGTCAGCGCACCGATTATGACAAGCTCATCCTTGAAATCTGGACCGACGGCCGCTTGACGCCGGACGATGCGTTGCTCCAGGCCTCGGCCATTTTGCGGCATCATCTCGACGTGTTCGTGAACTTTAACGAAGAGATAATCGAGTTTGATCAAACGCCCGCTGGGGTGAGCGAAGAAAACCTGAAGCTCAAGAAACTACTCAATATGAGCGTCAACGAAATCGAGCTCAGCGTGCGGGCAGCGAATTGTCTGAATAATGCGAACATCACTACCGTGGGTCAGCTTGCCCAAAAGACCGAAGCCGAAATGCTGAAGTATCGTAATTTCGGCAAGAAATCGTTGAACGAAATTAAGGACAAACTGCAACAGCTCGGTCTGAGCCTGGGCATGAAATTCGAGCCCGGCCTCCTGGACGTTCCGGTGAGCGGCGATGGCGCCGGCCCAAGCGGACCGGTTGGCGAAGAGTGAGTGTCGACTCTAGAATCACATTCGCTGCGTCATGAGACACCAAAAAAAGACGATCAAACTGAGTCGCACGGCTGAGCACCGCAACGCACTGCTGGCTAATCAGGTCTGCTCC
Source organism: Candidatus Udaeobacter sp. (assembly GCA_035764345.1). Classification (GTDB taxonomy): domain Bacteria; phylum Verrucomicrobiota; class Verrucomicrobiia; order Chthoniobacterales; family UBA10450; genus Udaeobacter. The sequence goes on along the minus strand of DASTZJ010000044.1, from coordinate 567 downwards.
TTGATCGAGCATCAACGCATCAAGACAACGCTGGCGAAAGCGAAAGCGGTACGACCACTGGCCGAACACATGGTTACGCTCGGAAAAAGCGGCTCGATTCACGCGCGCCGTACCGCTCTGGCGACGCTGCGCCAAAAGAGTGCTGTGAAAAAATTGTTCGACGACATCGCGCCAAGATCGGCGGAGCGCAATGGCGGTTACACCCGCATCGTGAAGCTTGGCCAGCGTAAGAGTGATTCCGCTCCCATGGCATTCATCGAGTGGGTTGATACGACAGAGGTAGTAGAGGAAAAGCCGGCGGAAGAGAAAAAAGCGAAGCGGAAAGAAGCTGAAGCCAAGCCAAAAAAAGTAGAACTGGAGGCCGTGACGCCGAAAGAAGAGAAGCCGGCTGCGAAGGAAGAGAAGCCCGTCGCGAAGGAAGAGAAGCCGGCCGAAGCGCCGGCCCCAGCAGAAGAATCGAAACCGAAGAAGCGACGCTGGTTCGGCCGGAAATCCGACGCCGAGGAGTCATAATCGATTCGGAATTCGAGGTCAGTATTCCAATATATCGAGATCCGCCAGGTCCTG
>DASTZJ010000043.1:0-2890 GCA_035764345.1 Candidatus Udaeobacter sp. | reverse complement strand
TGTGATTGAGCGGGCGTGGAACAGCATCCGGGTAACCATTTTCACAGCGCGTCCGGGAATCGTGATCGGCCGCAAGGGCGCCGAGATCGAGAAAATGACAGAAGAGATTTCCAAGATGGCACAGGGCAAGCAAGTCAAGATCGATATTCAGGAGATCAAGACACCGGAGCTCGACGCGCAACTGGTGGCGGAGAATGTGGCGCTGCAGATTGAGCGGCGGATTGCCTATCGCCGTGCGATGAAAAAAGCCGTGCAGACCGCAATGGATTTTGGCGCTGAAGGGATTCGCCTCCGTTGTTCAGGCCGGCTCAACGGCGCGGAGATTTCCCGCTCGGAATGGTATCGGGAAGGTAAGGTTCCGCTGCACACTCTGCGCACACCGATCGATTATGGGTTTGCCGAAGCCAATACCGTTTACGGCAAAATTGGAGTGAAGTGTTGGATCTGTAAGAAGGAGGAGCCATCGGCCCAGCCTGCTCCTCCACCTCCACCGCCGCCTGCTCCGGCACCAGAGCCGGCTGAAGTCTAAGGAGAAAATTTATGCCGTTGATGCCAAAACGCGTGAAGTATCGAAAGTCCCAGCGGGGAAGCCGCAAGGGAACCGCTTCGCGCAATCTCAAGATCGATTTTGGCGAGTTTGGATTGCAGACACTCGAACGCGCCTGGATCACGAACACCCAATTGGAAGCCGCGCGTGTCGCGCTCACCCGCAACATGAAGCGCAAAGGCAAATTGTGGATCCGCATTTTCCCGGACAAATCGGTAACTGCGCGCCCACCGGAAACGCGCATGGGTAAGGGAAAAGGTCAGCCTGAGTACTGGGTCGCCACGGTGCGTCCTGGAAACATTTTGTTTGAGTTGGATGGCGTGCCGGAATCGGTGGCGCGCGAGTCCTTGCGCCTGGCTGCGGACAAATTGCCAGTGCGCACGAAATTTTTAACACGCCACCGCGTCAGGGCCGCTTAAGCGTCATGAAAATGAAAGAAATCACCGAGCTAAGCACCGACGAGTTGCTGACTAAAAGGCGGGACTTACGTCAGGAAAGGCTTCATCTGCGTTTGCAGCAGCAGAGTGGCCAGTTGGAACAGCCAAGCCGGTTGCGCTTGCTGCGACGGGACATTGCTCAGATTGAAACTGAGCTATCAAAGCGCGCGAAACAGACAAAGTAATATGGCCGAACAACAGCAACCATCACCACCTCCCGTGCCGTCTGAGCACGCGCCCGACATCCGTAGCTCGCGCAAGACCCGCACCGGCGAAGTGGTTTCCAGCGGCATGAATAAAACAATCGTGGTGCGCACAGTGACGCGCGTCCCGCATCCGAAGTTCGGCAAGATCGTCAAACAGATGAAAAAATTTTATGCGCACGACGAACAGAACCAGGCAAAAACTGGCGACAGAGTCCGCATCATGGAAACGCGGCCGCTGAGCAAACTAAAACGGTGGCGGCTCGTGGAAGTCATCCAAAAATAACTGTCGATTTTATGGTACAAATTCGATCCAGATTGGATGTGGCAGACAATAGCGGTGCGCGGATGGCCACGATGATTGGTGTGATTGGCAAAGCCACACGTTACGCAGGGATCGGCGACGTGATCACTGCCAACGTCAAGGAAGCAAGCGCAACAGGCACAGTGAAGAAGGGTGAAGTGGTGCGTGCAGTGCTTGTTCGGACCAAACAACCGATTCGGCGCGAGGATGGTTCGCTCCTGCGCTTCGATAACAACGCCATCGTGATTATCGATAAAGATTTGAATCCCCGCGGCACGCGCATTTTCGGACCGGTAGCGCGCGAATTGCGTGAGCGGAATTTCATGAAAATTGTCTCGCTTGCCCCGGAAGTCTTATGAACCGCATTAAATGCCACGTTAAAAAGGGCGACCACGTCGAGGTCATCTCCGGGAATTTCCGCGGTTCTTCAGGGAGAATCCTGGCGGTGTTTCCGGGAAAACAGCGTGTGCTCGTTGAAGGCGTGCGGATCATCAAGAAACACCTGCGAAAGTCCCAGGATAATCCGAGCGGGAAGATCGCCGAACGCGAGGGTCCCATTCATATTTCCAACGTGAAATTGATCGAGCGTGACGGGAAACCGGTGAAAGACGCAGAGGTCAAGGCGAAGAAGGAGAAAAAGAAGAGTTAGCTGCGAGCTTGTTGAAATGGAAAACGAATTTCATCGCGATTACAGAGAGCGCGTCATGCCGGCGCTGCAGAAGCTGCACGGTTACAAAAACGTTCACCAGGTTCCCAAGGTCGAAAAAGTCGTGATCAACACTTCGGTCGGCTCGCAATCTGATGTGAAGCAGGCGCTGGAAGAAGCGAAAGCCGAGCTGGTATTGATCACAGGCCAGCGCCCCGTGGAAACACTGGCCAAGAAAAGCATTTCCAACTTTAAATTGCGCAAAGGCCAGGCTATTGGCGCAAAGGTAACCCTGCGTGGAGAGCGCATGTACGAATTCCTCGAGCGCTTCATCAAAGCCGCGCTGCCGCGCATCCGTGATTTTCGCGGTGTGTCTCCGCGCTGTTTTGATAACCACGGCAACTATACCCTTGGGATTTCGGATCAATCGATTTTCCCCGAAGTCGAGCTGGATAAAATCAAGCGCAACATCGGATTTGATGTTACAATCGTCACCACGGCACAGACCGACGAGGAGGCCAAATCGCTGTTAAGCGAAATGGGAATGCCGTTTAGCGACCGGGCAAAGAAACCCGCCGCGCAAGCTGCCTGACTTTCATGAGTACTGTTACTGATCCAATCGCCGATTTTCTGGCGCGCGTCCGCAATGGCACGCGTGCGCAAAAACCGGAGATGCTGGTCCCGTACTCGAAGATCAAGGCCGAGATCGCGCGCATCCTGAAGGATGAAGGGTACATTTCCGATTACTCGATC
>DASTZJ010000042.1:0-4778 GCA_035764345.1 Candidatus Udaeobacter sp. | reverse complement strand
TCTTTCCGCCAGGAAATGTTTGATGTTTGCTTACCAATGTTTGATGTAAGGATGCGGAATTCGAAATGAAATCGCAGTACGATGTGGTAATTCTCGGCGCGGGCCACAATGGCCTTGTGGCAGCGAGCTACCTTGGGCGCGCAGGCTTAAGTGTTCTGCTTCTGGAAAAAAACAACTACGTCGGTGGCGCGACGACTTCGCAAAAAGTTTTTCCCGATTACGATGCGCAGCTATCGCGATATTCCTACCTGGTCAGTTTGTTCCCGGAGAAAATCATTCGAGATCTGGGATTGCATCTTGAATTGCGCCGGCGCGCGACGGCGTCGTTCACGCCTTATCTAAATCACGGGCAGCACGACGGTCTGCTGTTGAGCAACGTGGATGAAGAAGTCAATCGCCAGTCGATGTTCGAGCTGACTGGGAACAATACGGAATTCGAGCAGATGAAAGCGTTTTACAATCTTTCACGCGTTTTTGCCGAACAAGTTTGGGACACGATGCTGGAGCCATTGATTGCGAAAGAGGAGTTTCGGCGTCGCTTTAATGCCGATGATGTTTCCCGGGAAGCGTGGCGTAGTTTGGTAGAGGAACCGCTTGGGACGGCGATCGAGCGGTATTTACAAAACGATCTGGTGCGCGGCCTTGTTTTTACAGACGCAAAGATTGGCGTCCTGACTCATCCGCACGATCTGTCGCTCCTGCAGAATCGTTGTTTCCTTTATCATCTGATCGGCAACAAGACAGGCGAATGGAAGGTGCCCGTCGGAGGCATGGGTGCAGTAGTACGCGAACTGGAGCAGGCAGCGCGGAAAGCTGGCGCGGAAATACTGACAAATGTCGATCTTCGCGCGCTCCACCTCGCCGGGAAGCAGCGGACAGTTGAATTTTATAAGGACGGAAAACAACAAAGCGTCGAAGCGCGATATCTTCTGGTGAACTTTGGGCGCAACGTGTTGGCAAAGTACTTCGGCAAACTATACCAACCGGATGCCACGGACGAAGGCTCGGTGTTCAAGATCAACATGCTCCTGCAACGATTGCCGAAGTTGAAGGCGAAAAGGTATCCCTTGGCTCAGGCGTGGTGCGGGACCTTTCACAGCGACGAAGGCTACAAGCAAATGAATGCCAGCTACGATCAAGCATGTAGCGGGCGGCTGCCGAACAAAACACCATGCGAAGTTTATTGCCACACATTGACCGACGACAGCATCCTTGCGCCCGAGCTGCGAGAGAAAGGTTTCCATACGATGACGTTGTTCGGACTGGATGCACCATGGAACTTGTTTGTGCGGGATAACAGAACCATGCGAAAGCATGCGGAGAAAAGATTCATCGAAAGCATCAATCAATGGCTGGATGAGCCTCTCGAGGATTGTCTAGCCGTGGCCCGTGATGGCAGCCTTTGTATCGAAAGCAAAAGCCCCGTCGATATCGAGGACGCGCTGGGGATGTTTCAAGGAAACATTTTTCAGAATGCACCGACATTTCCTTTCGCTGGACGCAAAGAGCAGGTAGGTACTTGGGGCGTGGAGACCGACTACGAGAATGTGTTCTTCTGCGGGTCGAGCGCGCTTCGCGGCGGAGCGGTCAGCGGTATTCCCGGACACAATGCCGCGATGAAGGTGCTGGAGATAGCAAAGAAAACGCAGAACGGTCAACTCCGAAAGGATTCGCGAGCAGGCAGCCCAGCGTCTAATACTGAAATCGAAACTGCGCGCGGATAAGTCGAGCGCCACCCTTCAGAATTACATATGCCTAATGCCGATCCGAGTGACGTCGCCTCGATCGACGCGATTGTCACGGCTGCTTACGATGGGATTTCGGGTCCGGCGGGTGAGAGGCGCGATTGGGATCGAGAACGATCGTTGTTCTACCCGGGTGCGCGTCTAATCCCGACTGCAAAGCCGGGCACGAACGACGATCTCGCGCCGCAAATGCTGGACGTAGATGGTTTCATCGCCCGCGTGGAACCGTATTTTGCGGAACACGGATTTTACGAAAAGGAGATTGCGCGACGCATCGATCAATTCGGACATATCGCTCACGTCTGGAGCGTGTACGAGTCGCGTCATGACGCAGACGATCCCGAGCCGTTCATTCGCGGAATCAACAGCATCCAGCTGTTTTTCGATGGCGATCGCTGGTGGATCGTAAACATCTATTGGCAGCAAGAAAGCGCAGAGCATCCAATTCCGGAAAAGTATTTGTAGCGAGGCCAAACGGAGCTTCCGGAGCGATGCGCCGTGTCTATCGACGGCCTGCAAACTCACTCACTTCCTTTGCAAATCTGTCTAGCAGGGTCCTGGTAGACTGTGGCGCATAACGCAGCGTAATGTATGTATTCGAGATTTCCCGGATGCGCTCAGATTCGTCAGGCAATAACTGCGCAGCGCGCCTTGAGAAATCTGACGGACCTTCCCATGGATCGCGCCGCACACCCAGGTGGGCGGCCCTTTGACAAAAACGTTCATACAACGCCTTGACCTGATCCGCGCGTGAGCGCGTGCGCAATCGCATCCAGCCGAAATAGATTACGAGCAGTGCAATTGCGACAATCATGATTTCGAGGATAAGAACGAACGGTCCGCGGTTTGCGAGGCCGAGGGAGTCCAACAATACTTCCTGCACGTCTGCGTCGAAGGCGAGAAGCCGAGTGTCCCACATGTAACTAAGTGTTTCCAAGGCAAGGCGAACGTTGGTGAATAATGCGGACCGGGCTAACCGCGCGAGGAACGCGCTCCTGCGAGCATCCATTTGCCCGGAAGCGATGCGTGTTTCTAAAAACGAGGTTAGATCGAGACTCGCGCGCCCGGGCGCAACTGTGCTGGTTGGATCTACTCGCGTCCATCCGCTGTCTGGAAGCCAGACCTCGCACCACGCATGCGTGTCTGCTTGTCGCACGAGAAAAAAATGGCCCAGATCGTTATACTCACCGCCCAGATATCCGACGACGACTCGTGCAGGAATCCCTGCCAATCGCATTAACGTAGCGAAACTGGCTGCGTAGTGTTCGCAAAAGCCAACCCGTCGATGAAGGAGAAATTGGTCTAGATCGTTCTTTCTGTATTCGCCTGGCGTTAACGAATAGCGAAAATCTTGCGTTCGGAAGAACTGTAGCGCGCTGTTCACTATACCGCGCGGATTGGAATTCTGCGTTGCCCAGGATTGTGCCAACTCGCGCACAGCCGGGCTAATCGATGGTGGAAGCTCGAGTGCTTCCCGACGTTCCCCTGGTGTTAACTCTTTTTCAGCGGCCACTGGAGAAGAAACGACTTCATATCGGCGCGACTTTCGAATTGTCTGAACGCTCCAGAGGTAATCGCCACGCGCAAGGAACGCACCGGGTGGGATTTCAAACGGCCGATCGAGTGCAAACATCCAGCGTGCGCCATGTGGCGCGAGCGTAATCCGCTGGCGAGTTGTATTTCCCCTGGGGTGTTGCCTGGTAGAACGAGAGATTGATACCGGCACGTACGGGGCCCGCCATTCCATGCCATCGCAATGCCACATGACCACGCCACGCCAATACATCGGACCAGGTGGCGGAGTTTTGCTGCCAGGAAACTCCGCCCGAAAGGCAATTTCCGAAGAATTTGCAAGCGCTGCGACGCTCCCCGGAGAGATTCGATCGGAAAATCCGGTGCTTGCCGAACGGTTGGGGCGAAAGTCAAAGCGTAAGCCAGTATTGATTCGGGGAAACAAAACGAACAAGAGGACGACGAGCGGGGCCGCTTGAACCAGAATTCTGCATGTCGTACCCAGGGGAGGCCAGAACGCGCCGGGTGACGATCCGCGATGAAACTGGATCAACGCCACGAGCAGCAAAGCGAATGCGATTAGGAGGCTAAGCGCCATCGCGAAGTCCTGCGACAGAAAAAATCCACAAAGGCAAAGCACCCACCCAATCAACACCATGACTTGGAATTCGCGGGCAGTGTGCGCTTCAAGGATCTTGAGCGACATGAGCACGACAAGAAGCGATACGCCCGGCTCAATCCCCTTCAGGGAACCATAACTGCCCAAGATGGCGACGAGCGCCACAGCCGCCAACATAAGCTTCAAAGTTGCAAAGCGAAGGCGGTAGCCTCTTGGCTCCATCCAGAATTTCATCGCGAGCGCGAGCAAAAAAACACACGGAACCCATCTCACAAGACCACCGAACATCGGAGGCAGTGTGAAGAGCAATGCCGCAGCCAGCCAAAGCAGTGGCCGCCGTGGGATACTCCTATCCCTCCTAGTTCTACTCTCGCTCATGCTCCTGCTCTTTTAACTCGAACAAACTGAGTGCGCGCAGGCACTGATGAAAATGTGATTGCCCAACACCCGGCGGAATTTCGATGCCTGGAAGACGGAGAACATAAGGACGTCGCGCTCGTTCTGCTTCAATTACCCAAAGCGTTAACTGCGACAGCTTTTCTTCCGCATCGGCGGAGTTGATAGCGGAAAAATCGAGATACACGACGCCTTCCGCTTCAGCCGCGAATTGTTTCGTCATCAGCGACTGCCCGCGGGCGACGGCTCTCCAATCGATGTGACGCTGAGATTCACCGGCCACATATGCGCGCACTCCCGCAAAATCATCACCTTCTCCAAACTCCGTCAGCGGCCGGCCGTCACGCGGCCGAACGAAACTTGATGGAAGCCGAACGTCGCCCGCCGGCTTGGGATAAACAATGTAGGTGTGAGAAGATGCAAATCTCTTCAAAAAGCGAATGAAACCGAGCGGGTAAGCACTCGTTAGGCACAATGTTCCTACCTTATGTTCGCCTCGCTGCCGG
>DASTZJ010000041.1:0-11569 GCA_035764345.1 Candidatus Udaeobacter sp. | reverse complement strand
AAATCGAGCAAATAGATTTCGAGCACGCGCTCGGATTTGCCGCTGCTCACCGTTGGGCGATAGCCGAGATTTACCACGCCGGGATAAATGATTCCATCCAGCGTCGCCTGCGCGAAATAGACCCCATTTGGAGGAAACTGCTCGCTGTGAGCGCTCAGGTTCGCCGTCGGGAACCCGATCTTTTTCCCGAGATGGTCGCCGCGGACCACCGTCCCGAGGATTGTGTATTCCCGGCCGAGCATTTCGGCGGCCTTCGCGAGGTCACCTGCTTCAATAGCGTGACGGATCGCTGTGCTACTCACAAGCTCACCGTTCCCGAGCGTAACTGCGGGAATTCCAACGACCTCGAAGTCGAATTGCGCGCCGAGCTTTCGTAAGAGGGCAAGATTGCCCCGCCGGCCCTTTCCGAATGACCATTCGTGTCCGACGCAAATTTCGCCCAGGGGTTTCGAATGCGTCACCAGTTGGTGCACAAAGTCTTCCGGCGCAGTTGCGGCAAATGCCTTGTCGAACTTGATGACCAGCAGATGCTGCACTCCGAGATTGCGAATCAATTTGATTTTGTGCTGCGTCGCAGTGAGCAGATGTGGCGCCTCGTTGGGCCGAAGCACTTTCATTGGGTGCGGGTCGAAAGTAACGACGACCGGAGTGCCGTTTGCCGACTGGGCATGCTCGGCGGACGTGGAAATGACGGCTTGATGGCCACGATGCACACCATCGAAGACCCCGATGGCGAGAAAGATCGGGCCGGGCAGGCGCGGTAATTCGTCGGTGGATCGAAGTATTCTCATCAGCAAAATGACGAATGACGAATGACGAATGACGAAACAATGTCGAATGACGAATAAAAAAAACGCCGCGCGCGTGAAATCATTCGGGCTTTGTCATTCCGATTTCGTTTGTCGTTCGTCATTCGGGCTCCGTCATTATCCTCATGCTCCCCGCATGCGCGATACGTCTGGGAGACTTAGGAGCCTGCTCAAAACTTCCTCGCGTGGCGCGTCTTTGATTTGAGCGACATTGATGGCATTAGCAACATCGAAGCGCCCGGATTTTGTTCGGCGCAGGGACTTTAGGTGTGCACCACAGCCTAAAGTCTCGCCAATGTCGTGAGCGTAAGTACGAACATAAAAACCTTTGCTGCACAAAACACTAAAATCGATCTCGGGAAGCCCAATTCGATCGATGCTGTAGCGATAGACATGCACAAGGCGCGGGTCGCGCTCGACCACTTTTCCTTGACGCGCCAGCTTGTACAGCGGAACTCCGCCATGCTTTTTCGCGGAGACCATCGGCGGCATTTGATAAAAATCACCTCGAAATTTTTCAAATGCAGCGCGAATTTGGTTTTCGTCCAGCGCGGGGACCGGTCGCTGCTGGATGACTTCTCCCTGCCGATCCTGTGTATCGGTCGTCACGCCGAGCATGAATGTTCCGGCGTATTCCTTGTCTTCGCTCATGAGTAAATCTTGGACCTTTGTGCCCCGTCCCACAGTGATTAAAAGCAACCCGGTCGCGATGGGATCCAGCGTGCCGCAATGACCGACTTTCCTGACCTGGAGCTTTCGGCGGATCAGCGCGACGACGTCGTGCGAAGTCATCCCTTCAGCCTTGTCCACGAGCAGGATGCCGTCAGGAGCCGCGGAATGAGACATGCCTAAAACATTACAAAGTTACAACGTTGAAGCGTCGAAACGTTAAGTCATTAAAGGCGGTGCCGCTTTTAGCGAGTCAATTCTATTGCAAACTTCTGCCAAAACTCGCTCTTCGACCTCCGCGAGCGTTCCGCGCACGCGCGCGCCGGCGGCAAGCGTATGGCCTCCTCCACCGAATTTCTGACAGATAGCGCAGACATCGACCGCATTCGTTTTCGAACGCATGCTCACACGCACTTTGCCGTCGCCCAGTTCTTCGAAGAAGACGGCAACGATAACGCCATGGACCGCGCGCAGATGATCGATCAGTCCCTCGTTATCCTCGGGAAGAACGCCCAGATCAGCGGCTGTTTTCAAGGTGAGACTAAAACTTGCGACGCGACCTTCCTGCTGGAAACGCATGGTGCGTAGCAGTTCTCGCAAAAGCTCCAGACGCCGCGGCGGATAATTCTCATAGAGTTGCTGGCTCAGGAGCCCGACATCGAGACCTGTGCGAATGAGTTCAGTCGCAATCTCGAAAGTGTGGGCGCTGGTTTTTGGATATTGAAACGAGCCCGTATCGGTGGAGATGGCGGCGTAAAGATTTTCCGCGATGTCTCGATTGAACGGCAGGCCCTGACTTTTGATCAGGCGAAAAATGATTTCAGCTGTGGCAGGCGCAGACGAATCGACATAAACCACGTCGCCGTAACCGGGATTACTCAGATGGTGATCGATGTTAATCCAGATTTTCGATGACCGAACTGCCGCCAGGGCTGTGCCGAGGCGGTTTTGAATTGCTGTATCGAGCGCGATGGCAACATCAAAATCTTCCGGAGTAGAAGGCGGCTTGGTGAGCAATTCTGCGCGTGGAAGAAAGGAATATTTCTCTAGCATTCCGTCTTCATTCCATACGCGGACTTCCTTTCCCAGCGCCTGGAGAGAAAGCGCAAGCGCAAGCTGGCTGCCCAGCGCGTCGCCGTCAGGACGAACGTGACCTAGGATGGCGAACCGCCAATGCTCGCGTAATATCTGACCAATTTCCTGTAATCTTGAAGCGCTCACTCCTTTTCGCCTTGAGACGCTTCCATCTCCTGCATGATCTCTATGACCCGCGCCCCGCGCTCGATGGAGTTATCGAGATGAAAAATAAGATGCGGCGTATATTTCATGGTGACGTGACGAGCAAGTTCCGCCTGTAACGTTGGACGATGAGAGGCCAGCTTGCTCATCACGCTCTCGCGTGCCTCTGTTCCCAGAACGCTCACAAACACGTGCGCGTTCTTTAAGTCTGATGTCACATCCACGTGGTTGATGCTGACCAGGGCGCCTTCGAAGTTGATTTCTCGCGCAACGATCCCGCTCAGCTCGCGTTTCACGACTTCGTTAATGCGTAGCATCCGGTGCCTCATGGAACGGGAGAGGTAAATAGTTAAAAGGGTTAAAAAATTAAAAAGTGTTACACCGTTTCCGTGTTGATCCTTTTAACGTTTTAACTGCTTCATCACAATTTTTGCGCGATAGCTTCAAGTTGATAGCACTCGATCACGTCGCCTACTTGATATTCGCTGAAATCACCGAGCTTGATTCCGCATTCCAATCCCGAACGCACCTCTTTCACGTCGTCCTGGAAGCGGCGCAACGTGGAAATCCCGCCGTCATAAACAGGTTGTCGTTTACGGAGCACGCGGGCCCGGGCCGAGCGGGCTATCCGGCCATTAGTCACGAGACAGCCGGCGACAATGCCTTTGCTAAGTTCAAAGACCTGTTTCACTTCGGCGTGTCCGATGACCGTTTCTCGATGCTCGGGCTCCAGCAACCCGGCCATAGCTTCTTTGATCTGATCGAGCAACTCGTAGATGATGCTGTAAAGTTTGACCTGGACTCCTTCGCTCTTCGCGGCGGAAACGGCCATATTCTCCACCTTCACATTGAAGCCGATCACCACAGCGTTGGAAGCGCTTGCCAGCAGAATGTCCGACTCCGAAATCGGCCCAACCGCGGAGTGAATGATTTCAAGATCGACTTTTTTGCTCTCGATCTGTTTCAACGCTCCGACCAGCGCTTCCAGCGACCCTTGTGCGTCGCACTTTAGCACGATGCGCAGGACTTTCTTTCCTCCGGCAGCTTCGAGGAGGCTTTCAAGCGTTGCCCGCTTTGGTACTGTCAGCTTGTCGGCGCGCTTCGCGAGCAAGCGTTCCTCGCTCAACGTTTTTGCAGATCGTTCAGAATCCATCACGAGCAGTTCGTCGCCCGCGTTGGGTAGCCCGGTGAAACCGAGCACCTTCACCGGCATTGAAGGAGGCGCCTCTTTGACTGGCTTGCCCCGGTCGTCCAGTAGCGATTTGACCTTGCCGCTGTAATCGCCACAAATGAAAGGATCGCCAATTCTCAACGTCCCCATCTGCACAATAACTGTGGCAGTGGGACCGCGCCCGGCTTCGACTTGCGCTTCGATAACTGTCCCTCGAGGAGTGGCAGTCGGCGAGGCCTTAAGTTCCATTACCTCTGCTTGTAACGCGATCATCTCGAGAAGGTGATCGATTCCCGTGCCTTTCGTCGCCGAAACGGGGCAAACAATTGTTTCGCCTCCCCAGTCTTCCGGCGTAAGGCCTTGCTCCTGGAGTTGTTTCTTTACTCTGTCGATGTTTGCTGAAGGAAGATCGATCTTGTTGATCGCGACCATGATCTTTACGTGCGGCGCGGCCTTTGCGTGATTAATCGCTTCAATCGTTTGCGGCATGATGCCATCGTCGGCCGCGACTACGAGCACGACGATGTCGGTGACATTAGCACCACGCGCTCGCATAGCGGTGAAGGCGGCGTGCCCCGGTGTGTCGATGAAAGTGAGCGTCGCCCCGTTGTGATTAACGCTATAGGCGCCGATATGCTGCGTGATTCCGCCAGCTTCGCCCGCCGCAACACGGGTCTTCCGAATGGCGTCCATCAACGTTGTCTTGCCATGGTCAACATGTCCCATGAACGTGATAATCGGCGCCCGCGGCTTGAGTTCTTCTTTCTTTTTAATGACCGGTGGCGGAGGTGCAACCACCACCTGTTCGACTCTGTGAACACCGGCTCCTTTTTCGCGGCGCTCCTTTTCAAGAACAAAGCCGTGGTTTTCCGCGATCTTTGACGCAATATCGGGCTCGATTGTTTGGTTGATGTTGGCGAAGATGTTGTAAGTCATCAGCTCCGCGATGAGTTGATGTGGCTTTAACCCCAGCTCGGTCGCCAGTTGCTTTACGACAATTGGAGGCTTGATAAGGATGACTTTCTGGGCCGCGGTTTCTGCCTCAGCGGACGGCAACGCGGTTGCATCGGTCGCAGTTTTTGTGTCGGTGTCGGTGGGCGCTTCAGTCGTAGCCGATTCCGCAGGCGCGGCCTTTGCCGGCGGCGTTTCCAGCGAGGTCCGGATACGTGAAATCGGAGGTAAAACGTTGCGTTTCGGTTTTACCTCGCCGTCTTGAGCCTTCCTGCGCGTTTTTTTTCGATCGATGAGTGAAACGCTCTCTGCTTCGCGGCTCAAAGGGCGGGCAGTTTCCGGCGCAGATTTTGAGGGCGGAGGGGGGCCCGGCTTGGCCGTCGGCGCAACGTCATCCTTTAGTTTCTCCTTCGGAAGTTTTGTCCTGGGGGCGGCTGCTGGCTTACGAGCAGCAGCAGTCCCGCGCGAGGCGGGTTTGCGCGTTGCAGTTTTGCTGCTCGTCTTCGTTGCCATTGTTGTTCGTTTAAAATTTCGCTCATGGCCCGAGCTTCCCTAAACCAGAGCCATGTTATTGTACGAGTTCCTGCCGGTGGACGGCCTCGTAAATCTCGCGCGCCTTTGTTTCATCGACTGCGAGAATATCAACTAAATCCTGCACATCCGCATCGCGCAATCCTTCCAAGTTCGTAAAACCGGACTTTACCAGCGCGAGCGCCTGCTCTTCCGTAACGGGCAGGGCACCGGCGAGGGTCTGTGCTGCTTGCGCCACTTTCTGTTCCACCACGGTCGTCGCCGATACGTCCTTGCCGATATTGATCTCCCAGCCAGTCAATCGGGAAGTCAATCGCGCATTCTGCCCCTTCTTCCCGATGGCGAGCGAAAGCTGATCTTCATCAACGGAAATCTGCACACTTTTCTTCTCCGTATCGAAAACGAGATTCTTCACTTTTGCCGGCTTCAGCGCCTCCAGGATGTATTCTTTTGGGTCGGAGCTCCAGCGAATGATATCGACCTTTTCGTTGTTCAGCTCGCGTACGATGTTTTTGACGCGCGAGCCGCGCATGCCGACACATGCGCCCACGGGGTCCACTTTTTCGTTCGCGCTCCAGACTGCGATCTTGGTACGATAACCTGCCTCTCGCGCGATGCCGCGAATCTCTACGGTGCCGTCCGCGATTTCGCTGACCTCCAACTCGAAAAGCCTGCGCACAAAATTGGGATGACTGCGTGAGACAATGATTTCGGGGCCGCGGATGCCGTTTTCCACGGCAACGACGTACGCGCGGAGTCGATCGCCAACGTTGTAATCTTCTACTACCACTCGCTCGCGCTGCGGCATAATGGCTTCAAATTTTCCAAGATCGAGAATCACATCTGAACGATCAAAGCGCCGCACCGTTCCACTAACGATTTCGCCGGCGCGGTCTTTGAATTCTTCATAGATCATTTCTTTCTCAGCCTGGCGAATCCGCTGCATCATGGCTTGTTTCGCGGTCTGCGCCGCGATGCGCCCAAAATTTTTCGGTGTTACTTCCACTTCAACTGTGTCACCGACGTTCGCATCCGGGTTGATCTTGCGCGCTTTCGACAGCTCGATCTCGTCCTGCGGATTGGCCACTTCGTCGACCACCATCAGGTTCGCCAGCGCCCGGATTTCCCCAGTCTTAGGATTGATGTCGATGCGTAGATCGCGTGAAGCGCCCACGCTCTTCTTCGAGGCTGAGAGAAGGGCGTTCGAGACCGCCTCTAGCAGGATTTCGCGTTTAATCCCGCGCTCCCGCTCCAGGTAATCGAGCATGGCAATAAATTCTGCGTTCATAAAAACATGCAGCCCGCAGACTAAAAAGAGTGGGACGCCAGTTCCCACTCCGATCAGCGCGCGGACTCGACGCTTAGGTTACGGTCTTACGGTCTTCTCGTCAAGCTACCCATTGGTTTGATTTGACGTCGAACGCTCGCTATCGAACGTCCAGCATCCAATGAATTCGCGCCTCCGAGCTGTTCTCGTCGTCCTTCTTGTGTGGGCGGTGATTTATTTACCAGCGCTTGGTTCTATTGCGATCAAAGGAGAAGAGGGACGACGCATCTTGCCAGCGATCGGGATGCTCAAGACCGGTAACTACATTGTTCCTGAGGTGGGAGGAAATCCATACTTCCGGAAGCCGCCTCTGGTAAACTGGCTGGTAGCCGCATCCTTCCGAATTTTTGGAGTGCGCAACGAGTGGACGGCGCGTCTGCCCTCTGCGGTTGCGGTCCTCGCGGTGGCGATTGCATTTGTCACCGCGGCCCGTGCCAGTCTAGGTCCGAGAGGATCGATCATCGCGGCTCTCATCTGGATGACAAACATCGGAATGATCGAAAAAGGCCGGTTAATTGAAATTGAAGCGCTCTATATCTCGCTTTGTGGTCTGGCGATTATTTTTTGGCTGAGCTTTTTGGTCCAACGAAAATCTCCGTGGCTCATTTGGGTTCCGGCATCCATTGTTCTCGGGCTTGGGCTTTTGGCAAAAGGTCCAACCCATCTCATATTTTTCTACGCGATCGTCTTTGCCGTCCTTTGGCATATGAAGGAATGGCGGCTTCTTATTCACCCAGCCCATTTCGCCGCGCTAGCGATCATGCTGGGGATTTTCGCGGCGTGGGCGATCCCATTCTTGCACAGTACGGCGACGCAGGTGGCAGCAGTCAAGTGGTCAAATCAGTTCACAGGCCGGCTCGAAGGCATCGATTTCAAATTCTCCAGTTGGATTCAAAATATCCCGCGCGGTCTGATCTATTTTCTGCCCTGGGTTCTCTTGCTCCCGTTCGTCAGGTTTTCAAAGTTTCACGATTACGCTGAGCAGCGGCTCGCGCGAGCTCTCGCCTGGGGAATAGCGGTCCCATTTCTCGCAGTAAACCTCGTTCCCGGTGCAGTGCCCCGATATAGCATGCCGGTAATCGCTCCAGCTTCTTGGTTGTTGGCGATGTGCTACGCCGGGAATGCGTTGCAATGGCGCCGGGACAGAGGGATGACGGACGAGCAAACATGGGCCAAAATAGTTGCGCTCTTCGTCGGAATTGGACTCGTCATTGGAGCGATTGGTTATCCACTGACGGCCGTGGTCTTGAGAAACAGGCAACAAGTGAAGAAGGCTGCCGCCGAAATTAATTCCCTGGTTCCCCCGAACCAGACTCTTTATGCGGTGGACCCAGAGTATCAGCCGGTATTTTTTTACGTGAAGGCGCCGCTTGAATACGTGAGTTACATCCAGGAGCTGCCGGCTGATGCGCATTATTTTCTTGTTCAAAGCGACAAAGAAGCCGAAGCGACAACCACAGCACGATGGGCGTCGCGCCGCGCGCATCTGCGTGCTCGTTTACGGGATTATCGCAAACGCGAGCTGCTTCTCTTCGAAGTTGGCCCTAAATGAACATTGACAGGCTGGCAGATTGGAATTGGTTAGCATGCTAACCAATTTATCTGTGTCACATGTCCGATGACGAAACATTTGGGCCACTACTCCACGGGACTGCTCGTGCGTGGCGACTAAAGTTGGACGAAAGGCTGAAGCCAATGGGCATGAGCCAGGCCAAATGGCGCACGCTAATGCATCTCTCGCTGGCCGAAGATGCGCTTACTCAGGCCGAGATTGCCGCGCGGCTGGGCGTGGAAGAACCTACCGTTGTGACGTTGTTGCACCGGCTGGAAAAAGAAAGCTGGATCACCCGGAAGGGCTCGCCGCGCGATCGCCGTTGCAAGATGGTGCTGCTTGGCCAACGGGCGCAGGATGTGATTTCTCAAATCAGCGCTGAAGCTGAAAAACTTCGCCAGGAATTAATGGAAAATATTTCGGCAGCGGACCTGCGTACTTGCATGCGCGTGCTCACGCAGATTTACGAAAGAGCGGAAAAGAAAAACGGAAATGACGCACTGGGGAAACTCCGGTCCACGACAGGGGCCACGGTAAAAAATGAACATCGTACAAGAGGAAGAGCGTCGCGTTGCGGCTAAAGTGCCGATTGTAGCGAAACCTCGCCGGACGGGAGTGCACTCCATTCCGCGCTGGGCCTACGCGCTTTTTGCCGTGTTGGCTGTTTTGGTTCTGCTGCGCACCTTTCAGCGCGGTGTCAGCACCTTGAAACCGGCGCAGGCGTCGGCGCGTCCTGTGACCGTAGCCAAAGTCGTCGCAAAAGATGTGCCGCTTTACCTCGATGAAATCGGCACCTGCGCGGCTTACGAGACTGTGCTGGTGCAGGCACAGGTGAGCGGCGTCATCATCACGCGTAATTTTCAGGATGGTTCCGACGTGAAGAAAGGCGACTTGCTTTTCACAATCGATCCGCGCCCGTTTCAAGCCGCTCTCGACCAAGCGAAAGCGCAAGCCGAGTTGGACCAGGTGACTCTGAAGCGACAAGAGGACCTGAGTGCTAGAAAGGTCATATCGCACCAGGACTACGACACGGCCGTGGCGAACGCGCAGAAGTCTCAGGCCGCGACCGAGGCTGCCCAGGTGAATCTCGACTGGTGCTTCATAAAATCGCCGATCAACGGACGAGTCGGTCTGCGCAATGTTGACGTTGGCAACTTGGTTGGACCCTCGACTCCCCCGCTTGTCACCATTCTAGGCCTGGACCCGATTTACACCGATTTCACTGTGGCTGAGAACGATCTTCCGCTGGTGCGAAAATATCTCGGTGGGCCGAATATCAAGGTGCAAACCTACCTACAGGATGGTTCAATCACGCCACGTACGGGCGATCTTTACTTCATTGACAACGCGGTGCAGCCAGGCTCCGGAACAGTGAAAGCCCGCGGGGTCACGCCGAATCCCGACCGCGCGCTGTGGCCTTCGGAATTTGTGCGGGTCCGTTTCATCCTGGACATGCTTAAGAACGCCACGCTTGTCCCGTCGCAGGCCGTCCAGGTTAGCCAGAGCGGGCCGTTTGTTTTCGTGGTGAAGCCCGATAACACTGTCGATCTTCGCCCTGTGAAGCCGGGCCAACGGCAGGAAGGCGACCTCACCGTGGTCGAGAGCGGCGTGAAACCCGATGAAACCGTAGTGGTGACCGGCCAGCTTGCGCTTGCGCCTGGCGCGAAGGTAGCGCCGCAACCGTACGAGGCTCAAAGTCCGAGCAACGCTCAGGAGTCGCCCGTCTCAAAGAGCTCAATGTAATATATATGGAGGACGCGGAACAACATGACGGCGAACGCGAAGTGAAAGATAAGGATCGCTTTAGATCGACTGCGTTTGCCGAGGACTTGCCCGAGCCCACGGCAAAGTTAGTCCCGATCGAAGGCTCAGGTCTCTCCGGTCCATTTATTCGCCGGCCAGTCATGACCGTGCTGTTGACATTGTCCGTGATCGTCGCGGGCCTCGCCACTTATGGGAAGCTCGCCGTCAATGATTTGCCCGCCGTCGATTACCCGGTAATTCAGGTCACCTGTTCCTACCCCGGAGCGGATCCAACGACCATGGCCAACAACATCGCCACGCCGCTGGAAAAACAGTTTCTGCAAATCCCCGGCCTAGACATCATCACTAGCAATAGCACGCAAAGTAATACATCCTTCACGTTGCAGTTCGTTCTGAGCAAAAGCATCACCGACGCCGCGACCGACGTCCAGGCCGCGATCCAGCGCGCCACAGGCAAGTTGCCACTCGATCTGCCGAGTCCGCCCACGTTCACGAAAACGAACCCGAACGATCAGGCCGTTTACTTGTTGGGCCTGATGTCGGATACGCTCACGGACTGGGACCTGTATAAGTACGCGTCCACCGCTGTTGCGCAGCGCATCAACATCCTGCCGGGCGTTTCGCAGGTGAGCATCTATGGCGTGCAAGGCGCGATTCGGATCAAGGCTGACCCGTCGGCGCTAGCTGCTCGCGGCCTGACCATGGACGATCTAGCTAGCGGGATTAAATCGGGCACGGTCTATTCGGGCGCGGGGCAATTCGACGGCGCGCATCGTACCTTTGTGCTGCAACCCAATGGGCAGATCGATCAGGCTGAGGGTTATCGCGGGTTGATCGTGGCACGCAACCCAAATGGGTCGCCGGTTTACCTTCGTGACGTCGCTGATGTGCGCCAAAGCGTACAGGACGAGCGCATCTCGCGCTTTTTCTGGATGCGCGGCTTTAAGCCGCCTGGCTCTGTGGTGGTGCTTGCGGTTTCTCGGCAGGCGGGGGCAAACGCAGTGGAAGTGGCCAACTCTGTAAAAGCGCTGTTTCCGGAGCTACGCGCGAGCCTGCCGGGCTCGATCAAATTCACGCCCGTATTCGACCGATCGCAAACCATCGTCAATTCCGCTGACGAGGTGAAATGGACGTTGATCATCGCGTTCGTGCTGGTAGTGGGCGTCATTTACGTTTTTCTCGGCCGCGCGACGGACACGCTAATTCCTGCTGTGGCGTTGCCGATGTCGCTGCTGCTCACCGTCGCCGTGATGTACATGCTCAATTTCTCCATTAACAATCTCACGTTGATGGCGCTTACGCTGGCTATTGGTTTCCTTGTGGATGACGCGATCGTGTTTTTGGAAAACGTCGTGCGCCGGGCCGAGCACGGCGAGTCAATCCTGAAGGCCACATTCAACAGTGCCGGTGAAATTTCCTTTACCATCCTGTCGATGACGCTTTCACTCGCAGCGGTTTTCATTCCGCTCGTCTTCATCCCCGGACTGCTCGGTCGCATTTTCCGCGAATTCTCCGTCACGATTATCGTGGCCATTCTCGCGTCGGGGCTTGTCTCG
>DASTZJ010000040.1:0-6986 GCA_035764345.1 Candidatus Udaeobacter sp. | reverse complement strand
GGAACGGTTTATACGCACGACGAGATTGTGGCGATTGCTGATCTAGCTCGGTCCAACAAACTGTTTGTACACATGGACGGTGCACGTTTTGCAAACGCGGTCGCGTCGCTCAACTGCGCACCAAAAACGATCACATGGGAGGTTGGAGTTGATGTTCTCTGCTTCGGCGGGACAAAAAATGGGACGGCCGCCGGCGAGTTAGCGATATTTTTTAATAAGGAGGTTTCGCGCGAGTTCGACTATCGAGTGAAACAAGCCGGACAGCTCGGCTCGAAGATGCGCTTCCTGGCTGCGTCGTGGAAGGGACTTTTGGCAGGAGACGTGTGGCTGCGAAACGCCCGGCGTGCCAATCGCGCTGCACACCAACTTGCGCAAAACCTGCAACACAAGGCGAAGGCCGAAGTCGTATTCCCGGTTGAGGCAAATGCGGTCTTTGTGCGGATGGAAGATCAAGTCGCGCGAGACATCCAAGCGCGCGGATGGCGCTTTTACAAATTTATCGAGCCTGATGTTTACCGTCTAATGTGCTCGTGGTCCACAACCGACGCGGAAATCTCGAATCTAATTGACGATGTTGTCGCGATTAAATGATTGAACAGATCGAGATCACGAAACATCTGTTACAAACAGCATGAAACCATTTGGGCGAACCTTCTTATTTGGTGCGACCTTGCTTGCCGGTTGTGGAACGACCCGCAATGTCGCAGTGACTTCCTACCATGTAACGCGTGATGTCGCGGTCGGTTCCTATCGCGTGGCTACAGCCCCAGTGCATTATGCTATGGGCCGGCGCCGTGGCGAATCAGGAATGGCGACGACGACAGAGACCGTGCCCTCAGATGTTAACCAGCTTGGTCAACCTATGCCGCCGCCCGAGGTGGCCGCGGCGCCACAACAGCGGTCCGCGTCTGTAAGGGAAAGTAACCAAAGCGCGTCGAGCTCTGCTCAGCGGGTGGCTCGCAGAGAAACCGCTAATCTGAAACCATCGTCGCAGCGACAAATTTCCTCGCAGTCGGCATTTCCGACCGCCAAGGCGGTTCCGGGCAAACCAGGGTACGTGTTCAGTCCTTTTGATGCCGATAAAAGATATGTCGATGTGAGCGGTTACGTCTCCGGCAGCAAAGTAAAGGATCCGTGGACCGATAGGATTTTTGTGGTTCCGTAGGGTACGCGGCAGAGTTCTGGGTAGCGCAAGGGTCCCCGCGTGCTGGGGAGCGCGTCTTGCGGTCGCGAACTTTTTTGTGCGTTCGACTCAACGCCGCGATTCGCCTCAAAGGAAGCCTGTTTCGGCGCGACGCCGAAACCAGACACGCGAGAGGCGTGCACTATCCCGATGTGATTGCCGCAAACTGCGGCGAGTGCTACGTAATATTATGAGAGTGGCAGCTAGACTTGCGACCTTCTCGCTCGTTTGCTGGGCAATCGTTGCTTTTGCACCGCACGGCTTCGGCCAGGTGTATCAAGGAAAAGAACTCGTTAAGGCCGAGCTTCTGGCTGATACGAACGCCATTGTTCCCGGAAAGCCATTCACCATCGGTTTGCTGCTTCGAATGGCTCCGGCCTGGCACACCTACTGGGCGTTCTCTGGCGACGCTGGTCTTCCTACTGAATTGAAATGGAAACTGCTATCTGGGTGGAAGGTCGGCGAGATTCGATGGCCAATTCCCCTGAAGACGATCGATCCGGGTGACATTGAGACTTACGGCTACGAAAACGAAGTCCTCCTGATGCAGGAAATTACGCCGCCGCAGAAAATTGATGATCCATCAGTTAAACTTTCCGCCGACGCAAACTGGCTGGTCTGCGAGAAAATCTGCATTCCTGGTAGTGCAACGTTGCAGTTGCAGTTGCCGATCTCGACAACGAGCCAGCCGGCGAACTCGGAACTCTTCGCGCGTTACCGGCGTTTGTTGCCGCAAAACTGGCCGGAATCGAATGTAGCGATGGCAAACTGGAGTCGGGTTGGATCTGATCTCCGTTTAAAGATTACAAGCGAAAGCCTGGCTAATTATCCGGCGCTGGATTTTTTCTCATTACCAGGACAAGGCGTTATCGTTGGCCATCCAACGATCGAATCACGCAACAAGAATGAAGTCGTCTTTCGAATTCCGATTGAGTCGCCAGAGAAAAATTTGTCGTCCATTCCGGGCCTGATCGTTTATTCCCAGCGACCAAATGGAGAAGACCGCGCGGCATGGCAAATTTCCTCTGCGCCGATTGTTTCGGCAGCTGCCCCGGCGCCCGTCCGCGGGATCCTCACTTTTCTACTCTTCGGTTTCCTGGGGGGCATCATTTTGAATCTGATGCCGTGTGTTCTGCCGGTAATTTCCCTGAAAATCTTTGGGTTCATTCAACACGCGGGCCAAAGCCGGCGTAAAGTTTTGCGGAGCGGTATCGCGTTTACGGTGGGAATTTTCGCGTGGTTCATCGGGCTTGCACTGCTTCTGATTGCGCTCAAGGCCGCGGGGCATGACGTGACCTGGGGCGGATTTCAGTTTACTAACGCCTACTTCGTCCTTGTGCTAAGCGTGATAGTTCTGGTTTTCGCTCTAAATCTCTTTGGCGTGTTTGAGATTTCGCTGCCGCAAAGCATGACACGCGGTTTGCTTTCGACGACCGAGCGCAAAGACGATCTGGGCTCATTTTTCCAAGGTGTGTTCGCGACTGTTTTGGCAACGCCATGCACTGCGCCGTTTCTCGGAACCGCACTTGGCTTCGCGTTTTCGCAGTCGCCAGCGGTTATTCTGGCGATATTCGCCGCCATCGCCGCTGGCATGAGTGCGCCGTACCTGCTTTTGAGCGCTCAACCCGCCTGGCTGCGATTTCTGCCGAAGCCGGGTCCGTGGATGCTGCATGTGAAACAATTCATGGGTTTCCTGCTGCTGGCCACGCTACTGTTTCTTCTTTACGTGCTTGGCGCGCAGCGCGGCTTGGAAGGAGCGATTTGGGCAAGCTGCTTTCTTCTGGTGATCAGTGTTGCGTGCTGGATGAAGGGCGCGTTCGTTCTGCCGGCCGCATCAGCTACCAAGCGCAGTGTCGTGCTCGTGCTCATGCTGGTGCTCGTGCTCGGAAGCGGCATCTATTTCATCGGCGGAAAATTTCGGTTAACGAATCTTGCTTCAGTCGATTCACGGCTCCGAGGAGACTGGAAGGCGTTTACACCCGAGCGGTTACAGGCGGAACTTGACCAGGGCCACTCCGTGTTTGTCGATTTTACGGCGGCGTGGTGCCTTACTTGCAAGTTTAACGAGGCCAATGTGCTCGAGAGCGCAGAGGTCCGAGAGGCCTTTCAACGTCACGCGATCGTCAAGTTGAAAGCCGACTGGACTAATGGCGATCCAACGATCACGAAATTGTTGCAACAGTTTGGCCGCCCCGGCGTTCCGCTCTATGTGCTCTATCCCGGGAAAAATCAAGAACCAATCGTCTTTCCGGAAGTGCTCACCAAAGGCATGGTCCTGGAAAAACTCCAAACCGCCGCGCGCAGGGTTGCTGTGCAGTAGTGCTGATCATCAGGACCTCGCTGTTGCTGTTTCATTGACGCGCCCCAGTCGTTGACCAGGGCAAACCGAAATCTCCTTTTGACAGTCTAGACGAACGATTGAACAATTCACTTACCCAGACTGTCTAGGAGAATAAATCGTCAAATGCAAATTATTCAACATAAACGGAGCGAACAATGAAACACACATCAGTGGCATCTCTTTTTGCATTGTTATTCAGTCCGGCTTGGCTCTTCGCGCAAGCCTCACCGCAAACGCCCAAGCCCAGTCCGGAATTGGAGAAGCAGAGCTTCTTTGTCGGCTCTTGGAAGCTGGAAGGAACAACGAAACCGAGCCCTTTCAGCCGCGGTGGGGAGAAATTCGAGTCTATGGAGAATCTCGAGTGGATGCCAGGCGGATTCTTTCTTCTGGCACATTCGTATTCGGCTGGGAAACTGGCCGAACTGACTGTCATCGGGTACGACGCCAACAACAAACTATTCACTCATACCAGTTTCACCAGCAGCGGCAGGACGGAACTCTGGAGAGGGGTTGCAGAAAATGACAGTTGGACATGGACCAGAGACGGAACAGTAGATGGCAAGCCCGTGACGGAGCGCCTCAGGATCACAAAGACATCACCCAACTCCTACTCGTTTGTGCAGGAGCTGAAGTCCGCGAAAGAAAGCAATTGGTTCACGGTGGCGGAAGGAACCGGAATCAAGTCAAAAGGATAATGAGACAGGACCACACCGAGGATTGAAGTGATAACGAGCTTATGGCTAGAGAGAAACCTGATCTCGTTTACGGCACGCTAGACATGCTGATCTTGACGGCGCTGCAGCATGATCCGCGCCATGGGCTTGCAATTGCCGATCGGATCCAGCAGATGTCGCAGGATATTCTGCGCGTCGAGCAAGGTTCACTTTATCCGGCGCTGTATCGTTTGGAGGCGCAAGGATGGATTGAGGCCGAGTGGGGCCTTTCCGATAACAACCGCAAAGCACGGTATTACAAATTGACTGCGGCCGGGCGCAAGCAATTAGCAGCGGAACAGGAGCATTGGTCGCGGATCACGAAGGGGATCAATCTTGTTCTTTCTGGAGCTTAGATTTATGCCGCGACTTCGCGCGTGGTTTTGCCGTCTACTTGGGCTCTTGCAAAAGAAGAGCAGCGATGCGGAAATTGCCGAAGAGATACAGCAGCATCTCGATCTGTTGACCGAGCGCAACAGTGCCGCAGGTATGTCGCCTAACGAGGCGCGGAACGCGGCACTCCGGCAATTTGGTGGTGTTGAACAGATCAAGGAAACCGCGCGTGAACAACGCGTCTGGATGTGGGCGTATGAGTTTCTGCAAGATTTGCGCTTCGGGTGCCGGGTGCTTCGCAAAACCCCGGGATTTACTTTTATCGCTATTCTCACGCTGGCGCTTGGTACCGGTGCGAACAGCGCGATCTTCAGCGTGGTCAATGCGGTATTGCTCAGACCGCTGCCATTTCCCAATCCCAACGAGCTCGTCGCGGTCGGCGGACGCGACGCACGCAATTCGAACCCGGGCGGACGGTTAGGCACGATTTCGTTTCCTGAGTTCTCCGATCTGCGGTCGCGCAATTCCAGCTTCGCTCAACTGGCGGCTTATCGTGACAAGGATTTTGCGTTCTCAAATGGAGCCGAAGCACAGAACCTGCGTGGGCAGCGAGTCACCGGGAATTTCTTCAGTGCTTTGGGAGTGGAGCCTGTTCTTGGACGCGGTTTCGAGCTCGAGGACGAGCAGGCGGGCGGCGGGCCGCGCGGTTTCAGCGTGATATTGAGCAATGACTTTTGGCGACGCCAGTTCAGCGGCGATCCCAATGTGCTTGGCCGCCAATTAGCGCTGGATGGGCAATCATTCACCATTATCGGTGTTTTGCCGGCTGGCTTTAGGTATCCGATTCAAACCGAGTCGATCGACATTTACGTCACGGTCGCGGTGGACGCCGCTCCAGTCGGTCGCCATCCACCGGTCACCGAGCAGCGCGACAATCGATTCTTGCGCTGCGTGGGGCGTCTGCGTCCGAACGTAAGCATCGAGCAGGCAGTCGCCGAGATACACGCGCTCGCCGGGGCGCTCAGGAAAGAGAACCCGGCAACAAACTCGGACTGGGACGTGATCGTGCGCCCATTGCGCGATGAACTGGTCGCGAACGTTCGCGTTGCCCTCTGGATTCTTTCCGGCGCAGTCGTGTGCGTCCTTTTGATCGCGAGCGTGAATGTTGCCAACCTTTTGCTGTCCCGCGCTTCGTCACGTGCGCGAGAAATCGCAGTGCGCATTGCCCTCGGTGCTGGCCGCGCTCGCATCTTTCGGCAGTTGCTTAGCGAAAGCGTGCTCCTAGCGGTGATCGGCGGCGCGCTCGGTCTTGTGATCGCGCTCTGGGGGACGCACAGTCTCACCGCACTGGCGCCGCAGCAAATTCCGCGCACTGAAAATATCCAGATTGATCCTCCGGTTTTCATTTTCGCGTTAGGAATTTCATTGATCACCGGGATCATTTTTGGTCTGGCGCCGGCGCTTCAAGCGACGCGGGTTGATTTGAATCAATCCCTCAAGGCGACCGCGAGCAGTTCGATCGGCGGCGGTCGACGGGTGCGTGCAGGTCGCGTGCTCGTAATCGTCCAAATTGCGCTCGCGCTCATCCTTTTAGCCAGCGCCGGTTTGCTTCTGCAAAGTTTCAACCGCTTGAGCAAGATCCGGCCGGGATTGCAAACGGAACGGTTGCTGACCGGGCGCGTTACATTGCCGCCAATCGGATACCCGAACCCTGAGAAGATTGCCGTGTTCTACGAACAACTTGTCGCTCGTCTGCGCATTTTGCCCGGAGTGCGCGCGGCCAGCACCGTGCTTCCTTTGCCATTGAGTGGCTCAATCAGCACAACGCAATTCGATCTTCCCGAACATCCATTGCCGCAAAGTGAGCAGCCGCTTTCGACTACTCGACTCGTTGGTTTCGATTATTTCCAAACAGTGGGCATCCCGCTCCTGCGCGGACGATCCTTCACCGAAACTGATCGGCTTGACTCGAAGCCGGTAGCAATCGTTAACGAGTCTTTCGCACAGAAATATTTTCAAGGGCAGGATCCTGTTGGCAAGCAAATGAAATCGGTCTGGTCGGTTACCGATCAACCGCCACAAATGCGCGAGATCGTCGGCGTGGTCGGTGACGCCAAGGGTTTCTCGCTGCGAGATGATTTTGAGCCGGAAGTGTATCTGCCTATCGCCCAAGTGCCTTGGCCGGTCGCCACGATTGTGTTGAACACCGAGAGTTCGAATCCGACGACGATAACAAAGAGGCTTCGGGCAGAATTACACCAGATCGATCCGAACCTGCCATTTACGGATATCCGTGTGTTCGACGAATATCGAAGTCGTTCGCTGGATGGAGCACGTTTCAACGCATTGTTGCTCTCGATCTTTGCGGGTGTCGCTTTGATTCTCACCGCCGTCGGACTCTACGGCGTCATCGCGT
>DASTZJ010000039.1:0-2984 GCA_035764345.1 Candidatus Udaeobacter sp. | reverse complement strand
CGCCGATTCTGAATCTGCTGGATCGTTATCCCATCGTCGGCAGGCTCGAGCAGGATATGTTCGAAGCTGTGCTGCGTACGAAAGTGCGCCGCCAAATGGTGCGCAACTCAGGGCTATACGAGTGCGCATTTCATTTCGCGGCGTAGGCAAGTGTTCGATCGTGCCTTGTTAGGCGCGTCTGTCAGTGGGACGCGCTTGGGGACGGGCTATCCGGCAACCGTGGAGGCTTTTTACGAGGCGCCATGTCTCGTCATTACGAGATGGCATGGACAGCCCTGCGCCACAGCCCTCGAACGCCTTTAGAGAGGTGCAGGCCCGGTAGTGATCCTGACCAGATTCTGTCAAAAATGAGGAGTGACAATATTCTAACACCTGCATTTTGTTTCGTATCTGTTCATAGACACTTTCGGTTTCACAGCCACAAAGAATGACTACGCGATCTCGTAAACCAAAAAGAAATCAATCGCCACATCACCTTGCACCGCGTGCGACAATTCTCGGCGTTTCTATTTTTCTGATAGCGATTACGTGGCTTGTCTTCGGAGAGACGCTGCGTCACCCGTTCATCAACCTAGACGATCCGGAATATGTTTTCGAAAATCCCAAAATAATTACAGGCTTGACCTCAAGCGGCATGCTCTGGGCTTTCACCCATTTCCATGGGGGGGAATTGGCATCCGCTTACTTCGATTTCGCACATGCTAGACTGCCAGTTTTTTGGGTTGCAGGCTGGGTGGCACCACTTCACTAACGTTCTGCTGCATACGGTCGCTGTGGTCCTGCTTTTTCTCGTCTTTCGAGAAATGACAGGCGCCCTCTGGCGCAGCGCGTTTCTTGCGGCGGTGTTTGCGATTCATCCTCTGAGAGTAGAATCAGTTGCCTGGATTGCAGAACGCAAGGATGTCCTTAGCGGTGTATTTTTTATGCTTACACTGGGGGCTTATGTCCGGTACGTTCGCGAGGCGTCAAGCATACGTTATCTGTTTGTTATGTTGCTGTTCGCGCTGGGCCTGATGACCAAGCCGATGCTTGTAACAGTTCCGTTCGTATTCCTTCTCCTAGACTACTGGCCACTCGACCGCTTTGCGCGCACGTCTCCGGTCGAATTGAAACTTAAAACTGGAATTGCCCGCTGGTGGAATCAAAAGTCGATCACAACACGACTGGTTCTGGAAAAGACGCCTCTAATCGTACTCTCCATTGGATCCTCCATAGCTACGCTTCTCGCCCAAAAGGACGCTGTTAGTTCCATCGAGTCTTTGCCACTCTGGTGGCGAATCAATAACGCGTTTGTGAGTTACCTCGCCTACACGTGGCAGATGGTTTATCCGATCCATCTGGCGCTCGTTTATCCCCTTCCCAAACATTGGCCGTCGTTTTGGGAAGTCGCCATGGCCATCGCATTCTTAGCTTGCGTGACGACAGTCGTGCTGTCTTTCCGAAAGAAGTATCCTTACTTGTTCACCGGGTGGTTCTGGTACGTCGGAATGCTTGTGCCAGTAATTGGAATCGTCCAAGTGGGAGTTCAAGCGCGGGCAGATCGCTACACCTACCTTCCGCAGATCGGTCTTTATCTGATTGCGACATGGACTATCGCGGACTTGTCCATGGCGTGGCGCTACCGCCGTCAGATCCTTGGCGTCGCTGCCGCAATAGTAATTACGGCTCTCGCGTGGTTGGCCTGGATTCAGAGCACGTATTGGCGTGACAGCGAAATACTCTGGACTCACACTCTTGCTGTTACATCCGATAACGACGTCGGGCATGCCAGTCTCGCCGACCTGCTTCTCAGGCGTGATCGCGTCAACGAGGCGATTTCTCATTCTGAAGAGGCACTAAGGATTCAATCGCGCAACGGGAATGCGCACAATACACTGGGTCTTGGTCTTTTCCGAACGGGACGCGCGAACGAGGCAGTCGCTCATTGGAAGGAAAGTCTGGAAATCAAGCCGGATAACACGAACGCGCAGGCTAATCTTGCATGGGTGCTGGCTACTTCGCCAGATGCATCGCTGCGAGATGGCGCCAAGGCGATTGAGCTGGCGAGAAAGGTGCTCGAGCACGCCGGCCATGCGAACGTGATCGTTCTTCGGACACTGGCGGCAGGCTATGCAGAAAGCGGCCGATTCTCTGAGGCTATCGAGACGGCTCAACAAGCTTTGCAACTGGCGATCGCTCAAGGCAACACCGCTTTGACAGAGGATCTTCAATTAAACATTGCGAACTATCGAAGAAGCCTTCCACTGCGAGACCCGGGAGCTTGGAATCAAACTCCAGCACGCGAATCCGGCAACCAAGAGTGACCGTACGTTCGGCGCGCAAATGAGGCGTGCCACGCAGGGTTACAAAACCTCGACCAGCTTCCTCCGCCAAACCGAAAACTTTCGGAGCGGTGCACGCTCTGACGTTGCAGTCGCGCTGATGATCATGACAAGATTGTGCCAAAAGTGAAGACCGACCCACACTCAAGGTTCGAGCAGGAGATGTTCGAAACGGTGGCTGCGCACGAAAGTGCGCCGGCAAATGATGCGCAACTCGGGTCTGTACGAGTGCGCATTTCATTTCGGGGAGTAGGCGCGAGCGGGCCGGAACGGTGTGTTGCGCTTTTCGCTAAGGTAGGGCGCGTCACTCTGTGCGCGCCGAAGAACGGACGGCAACGAAGTGCCGTCCCTACCGTTTCCTCCAGCGCGATGTCCGTACCAGTTGATTTGCTCTTTCGCTCTCCGCGAATCTCGGTTGATTGAAGGCCCATGGCCCGGGCTTTTCCTTCCGTTGTCATCGAGAATTTGCAGCCGCTAATCGATGGCGGGCGCTACCCGATAAAGCGCATCCTCGGCGAAGACCTGGTCGTGGAGGCGGACATTTTCAAGGATGGGCACGATGTCGTGGCGGCGATCCTGAAGTGGCGTGTTCTTGGAAAACGCGCATGGCGGGAAACGCAAATGAACTTCGTTGATAACGATCGTTGGCGCGGCGTCTGCACT
>DASTZJ010000038.1:0-2028 GCA_035764345.1 Candidatus Udaeobacter sp. | reverse complement strand
TCGACTCAGTGTTTCGCCGGACGGCAAGATGCTGCTGATGGATGTCGATTGCGGTGCCGAGCATGAGCGTAAAAACTGGGACGGCCCGCAGCCGGCGATCGAGAAGTTCGATCTCGCGAGCGAAAAAGCAGTCCGTGTTACGGGCAAGGATGATTTTGTCTGGGAGCCGTTTTGGCTGAGCAACGATGAGTTCCTTTGCATCCTCCAGAAGGAAAATGAAAACGAGCCGTCGATTTATCGCATGTCGTTGGATGGAAAGAATCCGAAGCTGCTCGTAAAACACGCGAGAACTCCGAGCGCGAGCGCACCGTGATAGCCACTTAACTTAAAAGCTCTCGCGCTTTTGCCAGCGCCTCCGCGATTTTGCTCGCGTCTTTGCCAGCACCCTGGGCGTTCTCAGGGCGGCCGCCGCCTTTGCCGCCTACGATTGGCGCGATCTGCTGAATCAATCTGTTCGCCTGAAACTTCGACGTCATCTCTTTCGGTACGGATGCCACTATTCCGACTGATTCATTCGCTGCACCGATGAGAAAGATCGGACCTTTAAATTTCGTCTTCAACGCATCGGCCACTGCCTGCAGTAACTTTCCGTCCCCGTCTTGTACTTCTGCAACGCAGAAATTTTTTCCCGCGTACGATGCCGCCAGCTGATCCGCGATTTGGGCAGCCTGGCTTTTCAGCATCGCTTCGGCTGTCTTGGCGCTTTGCCTTTCCCAATCGCGAACTTCGACCTCGACTTTTTCAAGATGCGCCGCCCGCGCATCGATCTGTTGCAGCATTTCGGTAGTGGTTGCGTTGTTTTCAAAAGCAGGGAGCGGCGTGATGTCAGGTTTCTTGCGCACCAAGGCTTCAAACCTTTCCTGCTGACGTGTAGCGTCCTGTTCCGCCCAGGCACGCGCCGCATCGCCGGCGACTGCTTCAATCCGCCGAATTCCTGCTGCGATCGCTTCTTCCTTGAGAATCCGGAACGGACCAATCTCTCCTGTGGATCTCACATGGGTGCCGCCGCACAGCTCCATTGAATAGCCATTGAGTCCGTGAGGCGCACCACCGATCTGCAAAACGCGCACGTTATCTCCGTATTTCTCGCCGAAGAATTGGATGATGTCGCTTCGCTTCTTCGCTTCCGCATACGGAACTTCAGTCCACGAAACCGGGGTATTTTCCGCGATCTTTTCGTTCAATAATTTTTCCACGTCGCGCAGTTGCTGCTTCGTCAGCGGCGCGCTCGAAAAATCAAACGTCAGTTTGTCCGGTCCAACGTAGCTTCCCTTTTGCGAAGCGTCATGCGAGACGACCTCATGCAACGCCCAGTGCAGCAGATGAGTCACGGTGTGGTGTCCTTGAATTGCTCGGCGGCGGTCAGCGTCTACTGAAACGCGAACAGCTTCGCCCGGTTCTGGTGCACGACCTTCCACGAGCGCGGCCCGATGAACAAAAACGTCTCCACGTTTCTGCGTATCAATCACACGCAATTGACCGACTTCAGTCCGGTCGTGCCCGGGGACATGGAGTAATCCGCGATCTCCTACCTGTCCGCCCATCTCAGCGTAAAGGGGCGTTTGATCGAGAACAATGTTCAGTTCTTCCGGTTTTCTACCAGGCAAAACTGTTTCGACAACTGATTCGGTCTCCAGAAAATCGTAGCCAAGAAATTTCGTCGGCTCTGCTTTGAGCTGCTTTTCTTCGATGCTGATTTCCTCCTTCTTCTGAGCCTTTCGTGCACGCTCCCGCTGTTGCTCCATGAGTTTCTCGAATTCGCTAACATCGACCGTGAAGCCCCGCTCGCGCGCCATCAGCTCCGTGAGATCCAAAGGAAATCCGTATGTATCGTACAGTTTAAAGGCAACTTCACCGCTGAGTCGCTTTTGCACGTTGCCGTATTCGTCACGTTGAAATCGCCCGTGGGGGAATACGGTTAGCTTGCCAGATGCGTCTCTTTGGTATTCCTCGGCGCCATAATCCGCCGGCAGAGAAGAGTCATCCTTAAGGGCGGCCGGAGCAGACTCCACTGAGTCGACAGCCTTT
>DASTZJ010000037.1:0-6083 GCA_035764345.1 Candidatus Udaeobacter sp. | reverse complement strand
TGAGATCGACACCGAGGTCAGCGAGTCGCTGCGCCAGTTCCGGTGCGCCGCGAGTGGCCGCATGGATCATGTACAAAACACGGCGCTCAGAGTTGCTTCGAGGCAACACGCGATTCAACCCTGCGGAGTCGGCAAATTTTGGACTTACAGGAAAACCAAACACCTTGATTTTTTCCGCAGCGACTCCGGCTGCTCGCAAGACGGAGGCGCTCTGCTCGTTCGCAACGACGAAGTAATCGGCGGCGCAGCGGTACCAGGCGGCGTTGATGGTAATAGAATCGGTGATCACAACCACAACCTTGCAAGGCCGAGAGGATTCGGCGTTTAGTCCCTGAATTTGTCGGAGCACGTTTGGATAAACCGGAAACGTACAAATCATCACGTCTGGTTGAAAACGCTCGAGCAATGTGGCGAAGTGATCCTCGAGCCGCGAGAAGCGCGCGAATTCTGTATCGAAATCTTTTTTGCTATCGAGCCAGCGGTAAACAGCACCCCAGGCACCAGGCGCGAAATTAACCACCGCCAGGTAGCTTTTTCGCACGAGCTCGTTCACAGGCCCGTAGGCTTCGGCAAACAAATCGCGCAATTCTACCTCTGTCCCTTCCGGGGCGACGCGCGCCAGACCATCGCGAATTCCTCGCGCGGCGCTGTTGTGACCTTCCCCGAAGCTCGCCGTGAGGATCAATATTCGTTTTTTCACTAAGCATCAGGGTCGCACTTGCGAGCCACTTCGTAATGTCATTCTGAGCGAAGCGAAGAATCTCGGATGATTTCTTCCGTTTCCCATGGGCGATCATAGATCTTTGGCTGCTGCTCCCAGTCCTCGCTCCAATCGATCCATCGCGGGTTCGTGTGCTTGATAAGGGCGACTTTCCGGCTGCGTCGCCAGCCCTTCAATTTCTTCTCGCATGCGATCGCGTCGTTCACGTTGCGAAAGTGCTCAAACCAAACAAGCCGGTTCAATTGATAACGTTTCGTGAAGCCTTCCGTCTCACTGCATCTATGTTGGCTCAGCCTGCGCGTGAGGTTATTCGTGATGCCAATGTACAGTGTGGTGCAATGCTTATTGGTGAGAATGTACACCCAATAGTCGTGGCTACGCATGCAGTGGAAATAATCAGAGATGTTTCGCTTCGCTCAACATGACAAGTGGAGCGAGTTTAATGGATATTTAGATCGGGCAAAGTAAACTCTGGATGGAGATGAAATATCTCGGATTGGTTTGGCGCGTTTTGCGGCGCCTGGTTTGGGAAACCGCGACGGATACCACGACCGGGCTGGCCGCACAGATGGCGTATCTACTTCTTTTTGCGCTGGCTCCCGGATCGCTGTTTCTCTGGCATCTGCTGGGTTTGTTCGGCACCGACCCCACTAAATTGCATCGGATGTTTCTCCTCTTGAAAAGCTTCATGCCGCCGGACCCGAAAGTGCAGGACATTTTGGATTCTGCGATGGCGAATGTGGTGGTGACAGGCTCGAGCGGGCTGCTCGCGAACGCAGGCATTATTCTCGGGATTTATTGCGGGACTGTCTTCATTGCGACGACTTCACGCGCTCTCAGCCATACGTACGGCATACGGGAAGATCCTCATTGGTGGTCGAAGTATATCATCTCATTTTTCATGCTGTTCTGGTTCGGGATCATCATCGTGTTCTGCTTCAACGCAATCGTCTTTGGCGAACGGCTGGCCGGTCTTGCTGAAGTCAACTTTCAGCTGGCTTTTCCGCTGCAAGCATGGATCGCGACGCTGAATTTGCCCTTTACTTTTGTGGCGCTGGTTATTCTCGCGCTCGCGCTTTATCTCCTCACGCCCGAAAATTATTTGACCGTCCGTCAGGCGTTGCCCGGCGCGATTTTCTTTTCAGTCGGCTGGATCATCGCGACGAAGCTTTTTCAGCTCTATGTGGCGAGATATGATCGTTATAACCCGACGTATCTCGCTCTGGCATCCATCATCGTGTTGCTCACGTGGATGTATCTGACTTGTCTGTTGCTGTTGCTGGGTGGCAAATTGAACGCCATTCTTCGCAGCGAAGGCGAAAGAATGCGCGCCGCTCCGTCTCCGGCGCCCGCTGCTGCGAATTAAAGAGTTAAAAGGTTAAGAGGTTAGAAACAAAGAGACGATCTTTTCTGACTTTTGTAACTTTTCTAACTTTTTTAACGATTCCGTTGATCGCGTCGCACGCTCTGTTACGCTCCGTCGCAGTGGTGCGCTTTCGCATTTGGCTCACAATTGCGCTCGCCCCTGGCGCAATCTTTGGAAGTCTCCTCCGTGCGCAGGTCGGGGACGAAGAAAAGAGCCGACGCGACGAATCCGAGCAAGTCGCGACCCATGATTCGCCGTCTCCAAAACCAAAAAAATCTGCCAGCCCAATAGCAAAAGCATCGAAGGATAAATCGGGAAAAAAACACCAGACTTCTGCGGCCTCGGAAAAAGCACCAACCGCGATTCCGCACGCAAAATTGGCAAACGAAGAATCGCAAAAGAAAACGGATTCTTCTCCGAAAGAAAAGAAATCGCCGACGCCAATCCCGAAAGCAAAGGTGGCAAAAGAAGAGTCAACCAGCGACGATAACGAATCGCAAGACGCACAGGAATCCCCGCGTCCTCGCAAAGCAAAGCTGGCGAAAAAATCTGACGACGAAGGAGAGGCAACGCCAGCGTCTACTCCGCGCGAGACCCCCGAGCCCGGCGCTTCACCAAAATCAAAGCGGCGCCACACGCCCACACCCAAACCGAAATCCGCGAAGAAGAAATTCCATGAAAAGGAGGTTTCGCGCAAAACTAAAAAAGTGGAGAAATCCAAATCGGCGCGAAAAGAAGAGGAAACACCAAAACCGGAAAAAACGCCACCACCCCCTGCGGAAGAGCGTGGTACGGTGTCAGAACGCCCAACTCCAGCGCCCAGGACTATCGGGGTTGCTGCGCCGACGCCAGCGGCGTCGCCCGAACAAAAAGGTCCGCGTGCTGCGAGCGGCGAGCGCGCTCAGGTTGTGATCGAAAAGTCGGGTTTCGAAGAGGATCAAGGCCTCGAGCCTCCGCCGTCGCCTCCTCCGCGCAGATCTGGTTTCTGGCCCTGGTCTCGCAGTTCCGGCACCTATCGTTATCTGACGAGATCCGTCATCGAAGCGATCCGGCGTGCGCCAGTGAAACGGCGTCGCTGGCAATTCATTGTGGTGCACAATAGCGGTACGCGGCAGGGAAACGCGCGCGTCTTCGATTATTACCATCGGCATGTTCGCCGGATGCAGAATGGTCTCGCCTATCATTTTGTGATCGGGAACGGAACATCCACGGGAAACGGCCAGATCGAAGTGGGCGATCGCTGGCGCCGCCAGATCAACGGCGGGCATGTACACAGCGATTATCTGAACAACATTTCGCTCGGCATTTGTCTGGTCGGCGATTTCAATCGTGGCCAGCCCACGCGCGCGCAGCTTGACGCATGCGAGGAACTCATCCGCTATCTGCGAGAACGTTGCGGTAAGACCGACAGGGGCGCGATTCCTGTGCGGCCACATCGTGAAATGAATCCACCCCGTTGGCCGACCGATTGCCCCGGAGACGATTTTCCTTACTCGTGGTTTCGCAGGTTTTAGGGTTCGCGTTTTCTGTCATGTCGAGAGCGAAGTCGAGACATCTCTAATGATTCTGGAGCCGTACCCGGAGAGAAACAGAGATTCCTCGACTCCGCTCGGAATGACAATCGAGCTAACATCACTTCCGATCCGCCACGATCAAATTAGCTTCCTTGTAGTTCCAGCGATAACCGAATCCGAAGTCGAGCGGCGGCGGATTGCCTTGCCGAAAAAGTTCCTGGAGCCTGGGCTGGTAATGTTGTTTGAAGAGATCGATGGGGCCGAGGTAACCTCCAAAAAGACGCAGGTTCCACTTGTTTGGATCGAAATAAGCCAGAGGAATTCCGGAGTCGTCCTGCACGATCCGGGTACTATGTTCGAGAATGAAATTGCGGATCGTCGTGAAACCCTGCTCGAACATCAGATACGAAGAAGACTTCAGAAAACTCGAGCCGATCCCAAGTCGTTGACAAAATTTCAAGAAACCGGGCGCGGACTTGATGCCTCCGTCAGAAATATCGGTGGTGAAATAATACAAGGTTTGTGAATTGCCCGACTGATTGTCGGTATAACGGATGCGCACTCCGGGAGTGCTGCCGCCTTTCTTTCCCGGCGCGGCCTCTTCGAATGCGCCGTTGTTGTTGAGCGAACCAAACGTCACGTTCGTGATCGATTTGTCGGCGCGCACGATAAAAACGTAGAGAATCGGCAACACGCCATTGAGGTTCTGTTGTTGCAAATCGACTTTCATGTTTTTGGTGATGAAGTACGTGGTGTTCAGCGAGGTCTTCATTGCGTTTTCCAGATTTCCCAGCGCGCCAGAGAGATTTGGGATGCGCAACGGATCAGGCGGCGGCCCCATTGATTCCTTCCCGCAAAGCACGTACGCCGAGGCGTTGGGAAAAAATTGATCGATGTACAAAAAGTCCGGACCACTGAACATGTAAAATGCGACCGGAGTCGGCTGCGTTACCTCAGGAAGATTAGTGGCTTCCCACGCATGCAGCTTTTGGAGCTGACGCTGGTAGAGCTTGGTGAACTCGCCCTCGAAAAAAACGGAATGCGCTTGCCATGCCGAATCGCGCGTGAGCGGCGCGAGCGGAGAATTCTCCGGAACCGGCATCCCCGCAAGGAACCGCGCGATGTCGTTGGGCCCAGCGCTGACTGGGTTAACTGGGATCGCGCGGGGCGCGATCTGCGGATTCTCTTGTGCAAAAACGCTGAGTGCAGTCGCGACAGTCAGCCCGGTGATTACGGACAATATGAGGTTTCTTTTCATGCCGAACGTTGTGGGCGTTTTCGTGCGCAAAAATAGAGCAGCAGACCAACGAGTGCAGTCGCAAGCCCAGCCAGCGATTCAATCGTCTTCGAGCGCAACAGATAAAACATCATACAAAGTGTGATGACGGCGAAGATAATAGGTGGCAGAGGATAAGCCCACACCCGATAAGGCCGCGGGAGTTCCGGACGCGTCGTGCGCAGAACGATGACGCCCAGCACCGCGAACAGCGAGCAGAGCAACAGACTGAATTGGGTGTATTGCACCACGCTTTCAAAGCTGCGCGTCAGCAAGAGCACATTGACGATGAGCAACTGGAGCACAATGGCATTGGTGGGAATGCCGTGAGGATTCTTGCGCCCAAGCATTCGCAGCAACCAATGATCTTCACCCATCGACATGCTGACGCGCGGCCCGATCCATGTCATTGAGCTGATTGCAGAAACCAAGCCGAGACAAATGACCGCGCCGGCAACTCGCCCGCCGTTTGCCCCAAAAATATGTTTCCCTGCGATCAAGCCGACTTCGAGTTGGCCCCTCATTTCCTCCTGCGGGGTTGTGGCGAGAAAAATCGCGTTCAGGAGGACATAAGCCGCAATCACAATAAGCGTTCCAGCGAGCAGCGAGCGCGGGACGTTCTTCTCCGGTTTCTTCACTTCGCCGATGATGTAGCTCGATGCGTTCCAGCCCGAATATGAATACATCACGTAGACAAGGGCGACCGCGAACGCGCCGCTAAAGATCGAGATCGTATCGCCAGCCTGTGGCAAAAAATTGGTCTCTTGTTTTGGTTCAACGAGAAACCCAGCTGCAATAAGCGCACCAATTAAGAGCAGTTTCACGATCGTCCAAAGATTTTGAAACGTGCTGCCGACCTGCAGATTTCGAAGATGAAAGACTGCTACCACCCAAACAACGACGAATGACAGAACGAGGGGCGAGCCAAAGTCGAAGACTCCCGCGAAATACTTCCCAAATGCCATCGCTGCGAGTGCGATCGGTGCAGCGAAGCCAACCGTGGCGGAAACGAATCCTGCCATGAACCCGAGCGCGGGATGATAAATCTCCGAGAGAAAATGGTATTCGCCTCCGGAACGTGGCAGCGCGGCACTGAGTTCGCCATAACAAAGCGCGCCGCAAAGCGCCGCGGTTCCGCCAATCACCCAAAGCATCAGCAGCGGAAATCCGGACTGAATGTCCGCCAGTTGAAAACCAAGGCTGGTG
>DASTZJ010000036.1:0-6441 GCA_035764345.1 Candidatus Udaeobacter sp. | reverse complement strand
CAGCAGGCGTTCTCTTTCGGAGAACGGATAGCTGTTGAGAAACTTGCGCACGCAATTGCGCATCAAGGCCAGGT
Organism: Candidatus Udaeobacter sp.; assembly: GCA_035764345.1. Taxonomy (GTDB): domain Bacteria; phylum Verrucomicrobiota; class Verrucomicrobiia; order Chthoniobacterales; family UBA10450; genus Udaeobacter. Next base: position 6,367 of record DASTZJ010000036.1, on the reverse strand, counting down.
TGGCTGTATGACTGCTGAATTCGACTGTCTGTTTCTTCATTAACCGCTCTGGAAATCTGAGCAGATTTACGGGGCTCATTCAACTCCGAACGCTATTGCATGTATGAAAAGCCGATGGACACGCGCTAAAACCGTAGTTCAATTTCGCGTTATGTGGAGGTCTTTTGTTGCGTTGTTGCTTTTCGTCGCGCCTGCGCTCGCGCAGGAGGAGAACGCGACTGCTTATGAAGCGCTTCGCGTTGTCGGCACTGAATTGGGCCGGGGCGCTCTGAATCACGTGGTGTCGATTACCGGCGTGAAAGGCAATCCGCAGCCGGAAAAATGGAAAATTATTTTGGAGGACCCTGATGGTCGCGGTGTGCGCGAACTGGAAGTCGCCGACGGGAGGGCTGGTTCCGAGCACCGGCCGGGTCGCTCGGTTGCGGGTTCCACCGAAGGCGCGACAATCGACACCTCGCGTTTGAACCTGGATTCGAGTGGCGCGTATGAAGTGGCAAGCCACGCGGCGGACCTGTCGCATGCCAATTTTGCAACGGTCGATTATACCTTGCGCACAGATGAGCACGGCGAACCGATTTGGATCGTCACTCTTTTGAGTAGATCGTCGCGTCCGGTCGGCACGATCCATATCGGAGCGATGCGCGGCACGGTGAAGAGAACAGAAGGAATGTTTGCCGGCGCGACGATGGAAGATGTGGAAACCGATTACGACAGTGACGAAGAAAGCGGCCCATTCAGCAGCGTCAAAAGGCGTATCAAGGATACCTTTCACCGGACGCAGGAGGAAGCGCGAGATATGTTTGAGAGAGTGAAGCGCTCGTTTTCAGATTTCATCAACCGCGGGTAGCGGCAGTTAAAATGAATGGTGCGTCCAACCAGTGGCCTCCTCTGCCATTCGCAGAGTGGAAGGATACCGCCATTACCCTGCATATGTGGACGCAGATTGTCGGCAAGATTCGACTGACACTCAGTCCATGGACGAACCAGTCCTGGCACGTTACTCTCTATGTCACCGCCCGCGGCCTGACGACTTCACCGATTCCACACGGCCTTTGCACATTCGAGATTCGTTTCGATTTCATTGATCATGAACTGCGCATCGTAAAAAGCGACGGCGCGGTGCGCACCTTGAAGCTGGGTCCGCAATCCGTAGCTGAATTTTACCAGAAGGTCATGAAGACGCTGGCTGAACTGGATTTGCCGGTGACTATCAACACGACACCAAACGAAATTCAGGACGCGATTCCGTTCGAGCGCGATGAAATCCACCGTTCGTACGACCGCGAGTATGCCAACCGGTTCTGGCGCGTGCTCGTGCAAAGTGATCGCGTACTAAAGGAATTCCGCTCGCGTTTCTGTGGCAAGTGCAGTCCCGTGCATTTTTTTTGGGGCAGTTTTGACCTCGCGGTGTCGCGTTTCTCAGGGCGACCAGCGCCGCCGCATCCTGGCGGAGTCCCGCATTTGCCGGACGCAATTACGCGCGAGGCTTACTCGCAGGAAGTAAGCAGCCTGGGTTTTTGGCCCGGCAATGCAGCTGCGCCGACGCCAGTCTTCTATTCTTATGCGTATCCCGAACCGCCGGGATTCGCACAGGCGAAAATTCAACCGGACGCGGCTTTCTACCAGGCCAAGTTGCGCGAGTTCATCCTCCCTTACGATGCGGTGCGCGCTGCTGAAAAGCCGGATGCGGTCCTTCTCGATTTTGCGCAGAGCGCCTACGACGCAGCCTCGAAGTTGGGCAAGTGGGACCGTGCCGCCCTGGAGGAGAAGAAGCCAGCCTTGCATTCGGCTCGGCAACATTCGTAATTAGGCGAGATGAACCCTGGTTGTGCAGCCGAGCAACATGCCTGGCGTGAAGTGAAAGATGGATGGCGCCCCTTGTACGGCGATGTGGACAAAATTGGGGTCGCCGTTGAGTGGCACGACTTTCGCACCGAGCATTGCTTTAACTGGGGACGTACCTTCCATCCGAACAGCCTGGAGTTCTGTTTGAATCTCGATGGCCGCGGAGCAGTAGGCACTGAAGGTCGCGCTCGGAGCGATTATGTTCCGGGCAACTGTGGGTATTATGCGATCGCCGATCAACCGCTGCCAGCGTCGCGGCGCGCGCACGATCATCATCAATTCGTGACGCTGGAATTCTCACGGGAACATTTGCAAAAGCAATTTGTGCGGAATGAAGCCGACCTCGAGTCGGAGATTCGCCGGATCGTATTTGGAGACAAAGAGGAAAACGTGGTCGCGCCCGCGCGCCCGATGACATTGCAACAACGCAGCGTGGTCGCCAGTTTGGCGGAGCCTCCGGTAGCAAAAGCAGCGCAGATCCTCTGGTATCAAGGCAAGGCACTGGAGCTCATGGCGCATTTTCTTTTTGCACGAAAAGACCCGGAATTTTTCTGTATGCGGCAAAAACGGGTCGCACGCGAACGCGTGGAACGCACGAAGGAACTTCTGGCTCGCGATCTCGCTAATCCTCCTACGCTGGAAATGATCGGTCAGGAGGTAGGCTGCAGTCCGTTCTATCTAAGCAGGATTTTCTCGCGCGAAGTCGGTCTGACCATTCCGCAATATTTGCGCAACCTGCGAATGGAACGCGCAGCTGAATTATTGCGCACAGGACGCTACAACGTCACTGAAGCCGCCACAGAAGTCGGATACTCGAGCCTGAGTCATTTTAGCAAGGCATTTTGCGAGACGATCGGTTGCTGCCCGGTGCTCTATCCCGCGGCGAAGAATGTGATTCTGGATCGTTGAAGCGATCTTTCGTTGAAGCGATGAAGCGATAAAGCGATGAGGGGTTGACCCGCTTCAACGCTTCAACTCTTTAACGGTTCAACGATGAAGATTACCCGCGCCCTCATTTCCGTTTCCGACAAAACCGGTATCGCCGCCTTTGCCCGCGAACTGGAGCGGCAGGGCGTAGACATAATTTCCACCGGCGGAACGGCAGACCTGCTCAGAAAAGAAAAAATTCCAGTGCGCGAGATCTCAAGCTTCACTGCTTTTCCAGAAGTATTGGAAGGACGTGTGAAGACTTTGCATCCGCGTGTGCATGGCGGTCTTCTCTACAAACGCGGCAACGAGAAACATGAGGCCGAAGCGCGCGAATGTGGGTTCGAGCCGATCGATCTGGTGGTAGTCAATCTTTATCCGTTCGAAGCGACCATTGCCAAACCGGACGTCACGCTAGCGGAAGCGATCGAGAATATCGACATCGGCGGTCCCTCGATGATTCGCAGCGCGGCAAAAAACTACGAATCGGTCACGGTGGTGGTAGATCCGTCAGATTACGACGCGATGCTCGAAAACATGCGCGATAACAATGGAGAAACGACGCTCAAATTGCGCGAGCGCCTCGCCATCAAAGCCTTCATCAGAACTGCTGAATACGATCGCGCGATTGGCAACTTCCTGAACAGGGAGCAGACAACCGATGCCTCGTTTTCACTTTCGCTTCCGCTGGTGACGCGGCTGCGTTACGGGGAGAATCCGCATCAAACCGCCGCGCTCTACGGCGATTTCGATAAGTACTTCGAGAAACTCCACGGGAAAGAACTTTCCTTTAACAACATTCTGGACATCAGCGCGGCGACAAATTTGATTGCCGAATTTGAAGAGCCGACCGTCGCGATACTGAAGCATACCAACCCATGTGGCGTTGGTTCTGACGCTGATCTTCGCAAGGCGTGGAACAAGGCGTTTGCCACGGATAAACAGGCGCCCTTTGGCGGGATTATCATATGCAACCGTCCGTTGAGCGAGGCGCTGGCCAAAGTGATCAGCGAGATCTTCAGCGAAGTAATTATTGCGCCAGAGTTTGAACCCGAAGCACGCAGCATTTTGCAGAAAAAAAAGAACCTGCGCCTGATTCGACTAGCGACACCAGCGACAGATGCGAGACCTGCGGTTGACGTTCGTTCGGTGTGTGGCGGCGTGCTGGTTCAGGACGCAGATGTTGCTGAGGAAATAACTCGAAACATTGTCACAAAAAGGCGGCCAACCAAAACGGAACTGAAGGCGATGTTGTTCGGGTGGCGCGTGGTCAAACACGTGAAGTCGAATGCGATTGTTTATGCCAAGGCTGACCGGACACTTGGCATCGGCGCAGGACAGATGTCGCGAATCGATGCTTCGCGGATTGCGATTTGGAAAGCGAAGGAGGCCGGGCTCTCGCTTAAAGGCTGCGCGGTGACGAGCGATGCGTTTTTTCCTTTTCCCGATGGCTTGATCGCTGCTGCGGAAGCGGGCGCAACGTGTGCGATTCAACCGGGCGGTTCAGTCCGCGACGAAGAAGTGATCGCCGCCGCCAACGAGCGCAACATGGCGATGATCTTCACTGGCGTCCGGCACTTCCGACACTGACGTGCGCATTCCTCTTGTCATTCTCAGCGGAGCGAAGAATCTCAGATGATTTCTTTTAACCTGCTCGCCAAACAAATAGTCAGAGATGTTTCGCTCCGCTCAACATGACAAGGCTCGATCGGTTGAGCCGCCGCGCGTTATTAACATCGAAGATTTGCGACGCGCGGCGAAACGCCGGCTTCCGCGAGTCGTATTTGACTACATCGATGGCGGCGCGGAAGACGAACGGACATTGCGTGCTAACTGCCACGCATTTGAAGAAGTGATTTTCCGGCCGCGTTGCGCAGTCGCGACGCCAGCGTGCGACCTGCGCGTGTCTGTGCTTGGTAGATCTCTGTCCATGCCGTTGATCCTTGCGCCTGTCGGCAGCAGCCGGCTCATGTATCCGCGCGGTGAGGAAGCTGCCGCGGGCGCCGCTGGCGCTGCCGGAATCGCGTATGCGCTTTCAACGCTCTCTGGCTGTCGCTTGGAGGATGTGGCCGCGGCATCGAAGGGACCGCTTTGGTATCAGCTTTACCTTGTGGGTGGACGCGATTGCGCGCTATCTGCCATCGAACGCGCGAAAACCGCTGGCTTTTCGACCTTGGTTGTCACAATCGACACAGCAGTGGCCGGTATGCGGGAACGCGATCTCCGAAATGGCGTCAAAGAACTCCTGAGCGGCAACCTTGGATCGAAGCTGCCATTTGTTAGTCAGTTACTGATAAAGCCTCGCTGGCTTGCTGGGTTTCTCGCCGACGGTGGACTGATGAAATTCCCGAATGTCGTGATCCCTGAAAAAGGGCCGATGTTGTATGCCGATGTCACCGCTGCCCTCGAGCACTCAGTCGTGACTTGGGATGACCTCGAGTGGATTCGGCGAGCATGGGATGGGCCCATTGTCATAAAAGGGATACACACAAAAGACGATGCCCGTCGCGCAGTGGAAGCGGGAGCGAACGCGTTAGTCGTTTCCAATCACGGCGGTCGCCAACTCGACAGTGTTGCGCCGACTCTGCGCATTTTGCCTGAAGTTGTGGCAAGCGTAGGCGATCGTATCGAGGTGCTTCTGGATGGCGGTATTCGTCGTGGCAGCGATATTGTCAAAGCCTTGTGCCTGGGCGCTAGAGCGGTAATGGCCGGGCGCGCTTATGCCTATGGGCTCGGCGCAGCTGGTGGTGCCGGTGTTGCGCGAGCAATTGAAATCTTGCGCGCCGATCTCGTTCGAACCCTTAAACTGCTTGGCTGCGCGTCAGTCGCGGAACTGGATCCGTCCTACGTAGATGTGCCCGCGGATTGGCTTAGAAAATGACTACGCTATGCTCCTTAGATTCGAGAGTCGCTACATCCAGATACTGAGTCCGCCAAAGACGATCAATTCCTCGCTTAATCCGTTTCCGTAAGTATCGGCTGCATCGAAAAGTGGGACGCCTAGATCGAACGCCTTGTGCATGAGCGCAATCGCTTCGCCCTCGGTAAAGTTCCCCACCAGCCGGTGGAAATGGTCCATAGCCCAAAGCCGACTTCACTAACTGTCAGGTCAGTGTTTTTGTAAGTGCGACGGCGCATGGTTCGTCAATCTAACCGAACCGAGAACCAAACGTCCAACTCTCAGCGCCGCATTCTTCTTAATAGTAAAGCCAGGTCATTTCGAGCGGAGTCGCGGAATCTGTTATTTTTCAACCGCGAACCACGCGGATTACGCGGATTTCCGCTTGCGAATTTTCCTAGACGACCTTCTTTGGCAAAACAGAAAGTCGCCACGTCTCGTGAAACGCGGCGACTAATCTAGTTCGTGCGGCATTTGGGTCGCCCGTCCTCGGTGTTATTGGACCGGCTGGAAGTAGTGTTTCTCGAGGTAGTGGGCGACCTTGTTGCCTAGCACCGCGCCTTGCACGTCGGCGGTGCGGAAGTGGATGCCGGCCCACACTCGGGCGTCGATCACCTCGTTGAGCGCGTCGGAGAACCGCTCAAAGCTCCGTGTCGTACAGGATTTGTTGCTCAACGCGCTGAAGCTAATCTTGTC
>DASTZJ010000035.1:0-6729 GCA_035764345.1 Candidatus Udaeobacter sp. | reverse complement strand
AGGCGCTCCCGCTAAGCTTGCCCTCCCGTACCGGGAATCCGCATGTCGTTGGCCAATTTACTTTCTGTCGAGCAAATCATCCCTGAGATGAAAGCAACGGAGCGCTGGGCCGCCATCGTTGAACTGATCGATCTCCTCGTTCGTCTCGACAAAATCAAAAAGGAAGACCGCGATCCCATTCTCGCTTCGCTGAAACAGCGCGAGGAAACAATGAGCACAGGCATCGGGTTCGGAATCGCCATTCCACATTGCTCTTCCGACCGGCTCGAGGAAGTTGTGGCCGCGTTCGGAAGATCGACAACCGGCATCGAGTTTGATGCGCTCGACAATGCGCCGGTCAAGTTCGTCGTGCTTTTCATCGTCCCAAAAAATCAATTTCAAACGCACCTGCGAACGCTGGCCTCGATCGCAAAATTTCTGAACGATCGCTCTGTGCGCGAAAGCCTGGCCAGCGCAAAATCTGCCGACGAAATTTTGTCGATCTTTCGCAATCGTTCATAATTTGTAGCCGTCGACCTCTGGGCGACGCGGCGCGCCGGAATTAAACAGCTCAGCGCCCGCGCCTGGCAGAGCGAGGCGGCTACAGCGTGACGTCCCACCGATGGAAACATTTCAATCACTTCTCGCGAAGAAGCTTTCCAGTGCCTTGGCCGCCGCCGGCTTGCCGGACGCAGGTGAATTAACGCCAGCAACCGATCCGCGCTTCGGCGATTACCAGACAAATGCAGCTCTGGTGCTTGGAAAGCAGCGGGCTGAAAATCCGCGGGAAGTTGCGAAGAAAATAGTCGGGCATCTTGACGTTAACGATCTTTGCGAACCGCCAGCAGTCGCAGGCCCCGGTTTCATCAATTTTACACTGCTTCCCGGCGCCGTTGCCGAAAAAACCGCCAGCATCTGGGGCGATGAAAGACTCGGCGTTGCGGAGACAGAATCGCCGCGGCGCATCGTGATTGATTTCGGATCGCCCAACGTGGCCAAGCCGATGCACGTCGGCCACATCCGCAGCACCGTTCTGGGCGATGCGCTGGCGCGTATCGCAAAGTTTCTCGGGCATGAAGTGATCCGCGACAATCACATCGGTGACTGGGGGACTCAATTTGGGATGGTGATTTACGGCTGGAAGAATCTGTTGGATCAGCGTGCGCTTCAGCAGAATCCGCTCGCCGAGATCGTGCGCATTTACAAGGAGACGAACACACTGGCGGTCAGCGATCCGCAGGTTCGGGAGGCCTGTCGACAGGAATTGGTAAAACTGCAAGCCGGCGACAAGGAAAACATCGACCTCTGGAACGAATGCGTCGCCTTCTCCATGCAGGACTTCGAGCACGTGTACGAATTGCTCGATATCCATTACGACATTCAGTGCGGCGAAAGCTTTTACAACGATCGGCTCCCAGGCGTAGTCGAGCGCTTGCTCAAATCCGGCATTGCTGAGGTCAGCCAGGGCGCGGTTGTCGTTTTCTTTCGCGATATTCCGGAGCTGGCCGACAAGCCATGTATTATTCGCAAGCGCGACGGCGGATTTAATTACGCGACCACCGATATCGCCACCGTCGATTATCGCCTCGACGATTTGAAAGCGGACACCGTTTGGTACGTGGTCGGCGCTCCGCAGACCTTGCATTTCAAACAAATTTTCGAGATTGCCCGGCGACAAGGTTATCAAGCCGATCTTCGTCACATCACGTTTGGCAGCATCCTCGGGGAAGATCGCAAACTGATGAAAACGCGCTCAGGCGAAAACGTGCCTTTGCGCGAGCTGCTCGAGGAAGCATGCAGGCGCGCGCGCAAGATTGTCGAGGAAAAAAATCCAGACCTGAGCGACGCAGAAAAGACCGATGTCGCACAGAAGATCGGGATGGGCTCAGTGAAATACGCCGACCTGTCACAATATCGGATGACTGATTACGTTTTTTCATGGGAAAAAATGTTGTCCCTCCAGGGAAATACGGCTCCGTATTTACAAAACGCATATGTGCGAATTCGCTCGATCTTTCGTAAAGCCGGCGAATCCGCGCCGAAGATCGATAAGTTGATCCTCGGCGATTCCGCGGAAATCAATCTTGCCAAACGTTTGTGTCAGTTCGCGGAGACCGTTCCCCAGATTCTAAATGATTTCCGTCCGAGCATTCTGGCAAATTATTTGTTCGAGCTCGCGAACAACTTTCACACATTCTATGAAGCCTGTCCGGTCTTGAAATCAGAGGAACCGGCACGCAGTTCGCGACTGGCTTTGTGCGATCTCACCGCGCAAGTTCTGTACCGCGGCCTTGACTTGTTAGGCATCAAAGCGCCGGAAAAGATGTAGCAGTGTTTTGTCATGTCGAGCGAAGTCGAGGAATCTCTGGAATCTCTTACTGTTTGACCAAACCATCGAAGGAGAACATTGAGAGATGTCTCGACTTCGCTCGACATGACAAGGATTCCGACCTGCACCTACCGATTGCAATTCAATCGCTGGTTCACTTTCTCGCAGGCACGCGAGATCGTCCCATACCTCGATGCGCTGGGAGTAACTGATGTTTACGCCTCACCGTATTTTCAGGCGAGCCCTGACAGCCTGCACGGTTATGACACCACTGACCACAACAAACTCAACACGGCGATTGGCTCGCGCGAAGATTATCACGCGTGGATCGCGGAGCTGCATGGACATTCCATGGGTCAGGTACTCGACTTTGTCCCGAACCACGTGGGAATTGCGGAGCCGCTCAATGAGTGGTGGATGGACGTACTCGAAAACGGGCCCAGCTCCAGATACGCACCCTATTTCGATATTGACTGGCATCCTCTGAAGTCTGATCTGCGCGACAAAGTTCTCCTGCCAATCTTGAGCGATCAATATGGGCGCGTTCTCGAGCGCGGCGAGCTGCAAGTGGGGTTTGAAGAAGGAACGTTTTATTTGCTCTATGGCGAGCGCAGACTGCCGATCGCTCCGGGAACATATCGGTACGTTCTGGAAATCGCGCTACGAAATCTCTCCGAACATAAGGAAGAAGACTTCTATGCGGAACTGCAAAGTATTCTGACCGCGCTCGAATATTTGCCAAAACGCACCGAGACCGATCCAAAACGTATCGCGGAGCGCATTCGTGAAAAGGAAATCATCAAGCGACGTCTCGAGCGTCGTTGCGCGGAAGCTCCACAAGTCCAACAGGCAATTGAAAAGGCGCTGGCCCAGATCAACGGGGAGCCCGGCGATCCGCGCAGCTTTGATGCGCTGGATAAGCTGCTCAACGCGCAGTCTTATCGACTGGCGTTTTGGCGGGTCGCCGCAGAGGAAATTAATTACCGCCGCTTTTTCGATGTGAACGACCTGGCCGCAATTCGGGTCGAGTTGCCAAAGGTCTTTGACGCCATTCACCGGCTGGCTCTGGAGTGGGTGGGCGCCGGCGCAGTGACAGGACTTCGCATCGATCATCCAGACGGTCTTTATCTCCCCCGCGAATATTTTGAAAAGCTTCAGCAACGTTGCGCGAAAGCTCTCGGAATTGCGCTGCCCAAGGATGGCCGCGCCATTTACATGGTGGCGGAAAAAATCCTCACTGGCTCCGAAACGCTGCGCAAGGATTGGCCCGTACACGGGACCACTGGTTACGATTTTGCGAATCAGGTGGCGCAGTTGCTGGTCGATTCCTCAGCCGAAACGGCCATCACAAAAACATTCCATCGTTTCATTGGTCATTCGATGCCTTTTGGGCACCTGCTGTATGCAAAAAAATTGCAGGTCATGAAGTTGTCACTGGCCAATGACGTCGACGTTTTGGGCAACATGCTCGACCGGCTTTCCGAGCAAAACCGATGGTATCGCGATTTCACGCTCGAGGCGCTGTCTCGTGCGGTGCGCGAGACGATCGCTTGTTTTCCCGTTTATCGAACGTACCTGGCGCCAGGCCAGCCTGTGACTGAGGAAGACCGGCAGATTGTCGAGCGCGCTATCGCCGCGGCCAAGCGTCGGAACCCGGCAATGGAAGAATCGATCTTCAATTTTCTTCGTGACGTATTGCTTTTTCGTTTTCCGCCAAACCTCGATGCCAAAGCGCGCGCCGACCACACGCATTTCGTTCTGAAGTTTCAACAGGCCACAGGACCGATCATGGCAAAGGGCCTGGAGGACACTGTATTTTACATCTACAACCGGCTGTCGGCGTTAAACGAGGTTGGCGGCGAGCCGCAACAATTTGGGTTAAGCGTTGAGGCATTTCACCAGTGGAATATTGAGCGACAGCGCAATTGGCCGGCGACTTTGCTCGCCACTTCGACACACGACACTAAGCGCAGCGAAGATGTACGCGCTCGAATAGCGGCGATTTCCGAAGTCCCCGAGCTCTGGCGGCGCTCGTTGCAGCGATGGCGTGTTTCTAATCGTCGCTGGAAGCGAACGATCAACGATGTCGAAGCGCCAGACGCGAATGAAGAATACCTGCTCTATCAAACTCTGCTGGGGACGTGGCCGATGCGGACTAACGGCGAACCCGAGCCTGTGGCAACGCCCGAGTACATCGAACGAATTCAAGCGTACATGGCCAAGGCCCTCCACGAAGCGAAGATCAACACCAGCTGGATCCAGCCAAACGAAGAATGGGACGCAGCGATGTGCGATTTCATCGCGAAAATTTTGGATCCATCGCCGCGAAACAAATTCCTTCCAGCGTTTGTTCCCGTTGCGAAGGAGATAACGCGGCTTGGCGCTGTAAATTCGCTCGCGCAAACATTGCTCAGGCTGACTTCGCCGGGAGTGCCCGACATTTATCAAGGAAACGAGGTTTGGGATTACAGTCTGGTCGATCCTGACAATCGGCGCCCGGTCGATTACAAGCGGCGTCGTGAAATGCTCGAATCGCTCGCAGCAGCCAATTCACAGGACCTTGTGCGCACCTGGCCGGATGGCCGCATTAAGATGTTCCTGACACAGCGCGTCTTGCAATTTCGACGCGAGCATATTGAGCTTTTTCAGCGGGGCGAATATCTGCCGCTGAAGCCGAGCGGAACATTTGTGGAATCCTGCGTCAGCTTCGCTCGACAACTGGCGGACCGATGGATTGTTGTGATAGCCTCGCGACTTTCTTCTCGCGTTGGTTTTCCGCCGATTGCTGAGAATTGGACGGACACGACAGTCGAATTGCCCGAAACGCTCTCATTGGAGCACGCGCATGACCTTTTTACCTGCCGTCCCATTCCCACGCAGGATCGACGACTGAAACTTGCTGATGTATTGTCGATTCTCCCGTTCGCTGCGATCACGAACCTGTAGACGTCGACCTCTGGGCGACGCGGCGCTGGCGTCAACGACACCCCGCGGCGGACGCGGAAACTTCGTCATTCCCGGAGCGTAATATTCGGACCTGATGATAGACAAATCTATAGAAGTCGATCTCTTAGGCGATGGGGCGCTGATGTGAATGGCACACCCGCGCCGCGTTTCGCAAGAGCGAAACGTCTACAGGTGTATCCTTTGCGCGAGACGATTTCCAAGATCGACAAGCCACCGCGCAAAGTTGCCAAGATTCGTCAGCAAATCCGCGCCAAATCCAGCGAACGTAATTTGTGGCGAGGCAAGAATGAGCATCACGCTGAGCAGCAGCAGGTTCATCAAATAGATTACGGCGAGTGAGAAGAACGTGCCCTGATCGCTCAGGTCGGTCTGATTCTTCGTGATCATCCAGCACGTAAACGTGAAGTGGAACGCCCAGGTGACGCCGATCACAGCGTAAAGCCACCGGCCGTACGGCTGCATATTCACGAAGAGGCTCAGCGCGCCATAGATGGCGATTGCCAGAATGCTGTAGAGCGGGAAAAAATACGGCGCCAGCGCAATCCAGAAGTTGGCCTTGTTGGTAACTACCTGTCCGCCGTCACGGCCAACGCGAAACCGGCTCACGCGTCCGCCCATCAACCAAACCCAAAGCGCGTGGGTCAATTCGTGTCCGAAGACATAAATGAGGATCGGACGCGGAAGACCGAAAAACGCGATCAGCCACAGAATTGCGCCCAGTGAAAAAAACCAAAATTCTTCGCCTGCCCAAAAGCGCTGCGTCACGGTCGCGCGCGCGAAAGCGGTAAAAAATGTCTGACTGAAAATTGCGCAAATCGGCAACAGGAAAATCGCAAAAACGAATTTCACCCAGCGCGTCGGCACTGTGAGAGGATCCGATACCGGAACGACTGTCCGCGCCCGTGCGACGTTGCGCACAACTTTGCGGCTGCGCCTGGAATTGCGCTTCCCGCGATTGTTTGTCGATCTTTTCTTTCTTGCAGCCAAAGTGCCCGCAGATTACGCAGAGCCTGCAGACTTGGGAAAGAGAGAAATTCCACCCGCTACTCTTGCGCTTGATCGTTAAAGACTGAGCAAGAGAAAGGGTAAAAGCACGAGCAAGAATCCAGCGCTAGATTCGCCTAAACGCGATCACGCGCGGCCCATGTAGGCGCCGGTGCGGGTGTCGATCTTGATCGTTTCGCCTTCCTTGATGAAGAGCGGGACGTTGATGGTCTTGCCAGTCTCGAGCGTCGCCGGCTTGGTCACATTGCTCGCCGTATCGCCGCGCAATCCCTCTGCGGATTCGGTCACCTTGAGACTCACCGATGCGGGTAGTTCCACCTGCACCGGCTTGCCCTCTGCGTACAGGACTTGCACGGAAAGATTTTCCACCAGGTAATCTTTGGCGTCGCCGAGCAAGTTTTCCTGCAGAGTGATGGTGTCGTACGTTTCCGGGTCCATGAAATGGTATC
>DASTZJ010000034.1:0-2585 GCA_035764345.1 Candidatus Udaeobacter sp. | reverse complement strand
GCGTCGTTTAGAGCGAGCATTTTGGCGGTTTGTTTCTCACCGAGCCGCACCCGGGCCTCGAGCAGCGCTCGCCGGCTAAAATTGATTCGATCTTTGGCCATGCATTCCACCGCCTCGCGATAGGTCGCAGAACTCGCGCAGGTCAGGAAACCGAGGGAGCCTACGTTGATGCCGAAAATCGGCTTGATCATCTCGCCGAGCTGCCCAACCACGCGCAGAATCGTGCCGTCGCCCCCGGCTACAACCAGAAGATCCGTCGCGGCACCCAGTTCTACGATGGAATACTCGGATTTCTTTCCAGCAATACGCGCTGTTTCTTTTTCCAACAAAGTTGTGATCGAAAAACGACTGAATTCCTGAGCGATTGCATTGACCAAGTCGCCAACACCCGGTTTCCCCGTGTGCGCGATTATGCCGATCGTTTTCGGATGCATGCGAAAAATTCCTGGTTGCCGTCTGCGCCTTTAATAGCAGATGGAACAATTCCGGTCACCACGTGGCCTGAATGTCTAACAAACGCGACTATCTTGTCCTGGGCCTTTCGGTGTAGCTCCTGATCGCGAACGATTCCGCCTCTGCCTACGTCCATGCGTTGCAGCTCGAACTGTGGTTTGATCAATGCGAGAATCACGCCGGTTGGAGTTATTAGGTCGAATGCGTTTGGCAAGACTAAGGTCAGCGAGATAAAGGAAACATCAATCACGCAAAGATCGACAAGTTCCGGAACATGCTCGCGTGATAAAGATCGTGCATTGACTTTTTCCAGAACAATCACGCGAGGATCGTTGCGTAGTTTCCAGTTTAATTGGCCGTGGCCGACGTCAACCGCATAAACTTTCTCGGCGCCGCGTTGTAACATGCAATCCGTGAAACCGCCCGTAGAAGCACCGATATCCAGCGCCGTTTTCCCGCGCACGTCGATTTTGAAGTAAGCGAGAGCGCTTTCCACCTTTAGCGCACCCCGCCCGACGTATTTACGCGTCGGCTTAATTGAGATCGGCGCTGCTTCTTCGAGGAGCTCAGATGGCTTCACCGCAATTCGGGTTCCGACTTTTACGTCGCCAGCCATCACAGCGCGCTGCGCCTGCTCGCGGCTTGGAAATAACCCCTTCCCGACCAGAAGCTGATCAAGCCGTAACTTCTTCGCCATCGTTCCTTGTAATCGTACTGCCATGGTCCCACACCTTGGCGATCGAAAGGCCAAGAGCATCCGCAGCCTTGGTTATCTGATCAATTGTGATGCATAATGGCGGCATAAGAACGATGACATTCCCCAGCGATCTGGTCAGGAGGCCGTGATGGCGCGCTTCGATACAAGCCGCCGCCGCCACGCCGGGCCGCAGGCCGTTCGGCGATTCCTCAAGCTCAATTCCCGCAATGAAGCCACACTGCCGCACTTCTTTTACGCCCGGGACTTTCTCCAGATCAGCGAGCACCGAGCTCAGGTGTCGGATTTTCGGCTGCAAAGCTTCCAGCACACGTTCGTTTTCAAAAATCTCGAGGCTTGCTTTGGCTGCCGCGCAACCAAGCGCATTTCCCGTGTAACTGTGCCCATAGGCGAGGGCTTTGCCCTCCGCCACGGACCCGTCAAAAGCCGAAAATAGTTTTTCAGATATTAAGGTAATAGCTAATGGAAGATACCCACAGCTCAATCCCTTAGCCATCACCATCATATCTGGAATCACTTGCTCATGTTCGCTCGCAAACATCCGGCCGGTTCTGCCAAAACCGGTCATGACTTCGTCAATGATCAACAGCGTATCAGTCCGGCTGCACCAGTTGCGGACCGCTTTGAGCGTGCCAGCGGGCCACACGCGCATCCCGGCTGCTCCCTGAATAAGGGGCTCCGTCACAACGGCAGCAGTCTTCGCTATCTCGGTCGGCGCAAGGGCTTCCAGCGCCTTGATGTTTGGAACCTGCATGGCCGGAAAGTTCCACCGAGTCAACCCGATTTGGAACATGGCCGCCGCGCCCAGGCTCGCCGCTCCGGCCGTGTCGCCGTGATAGCCGTTCTGAAAGGCAATAAATTGATGCTTTCTTGAGTGTCGCAGCCGCCAATACTGATCGGCAATCCTCAAAGCGACTTCGATTCCCGTTGAGCCGTCGTCGGAGAAAAAAACTCTGCTTAAGGAATTATCTGCAAAAAGTCCCACGATCGCTTGCGCGAGTTCGATCGCCGGCGGGTTCGTGGAACCGAGGAATGAAGTGTGCGCGACACGATCGAGTTGGCGGCGAATAGCCGCATTAATGTAGGGATGATTGTGCCCGTGAATGTTCGTCCATATGGATGAATTACCGTCGATGTACTGACGACCGCTGCTGTCATGCAGCACTGCCCCGTGGCCCTCGACCAGAACCAGTGGCTCATGCTCTGGAGCGCACCATTCACGCATATCAGTAAACGGATGCCAGACGAACCGCTTGTCGGCGGCGATCAATTCCTTGGTGTTCCACTCAGTCATAGTCAGCGAAATGCTGAATTCGTTTCTTCGTGCACAAAACCGCGCCGTGGCTTTAGCGGAGGCGGGTCCCAAGCAATCAACTGGTCTGTGTTCCGCTCAATCATGAAACCTTTGAGCTTCGGA
>DASTZJ010000033.1:0-2846 GCA_035764345.1 Candidatus Udaeobacter sp. | reverse complement strand
ACCGACGACGGTTTGATTCATCTCACCACTGACGGCGGAAAAACGTGGACCAGCGTGACGCCGGCAGGTGTTTCGGCGTGGCAAAAGATTTCGCTGATCGAAGCCGGACATTTCGATCCGAACACCGCTTACGCGGCGGTCAACACCATGCGGATCGACGATCTGCGGCCGCACATTTTTGCGGCGCACGACGGCGGCAAAGCGTGGACGGAGATTGCCAACGGGATCCCGGCCGGCCAAATCGTTAACGCCGTTCGCGAAGATCCGGAACGGAAAGGTCTCCTGTTCGCCGGAGCCGAAAAGGGCGTTTACGTCTCGTTCGATGACGGCGCGAACTGGGAATCGTTGCGATTGAATCTGCCAGCGAGCTCTGTGCGCGACCTTATTATTAAGAACGACGATCTCATCGTGGCAACCCATGGTCGCGGGTTCTGGGTCCTCGACAACATCACGCCGCTGCGGCAGTTTGCAGCTGTAGCTGGGCTCGCCGGCCCCGGTTCACGTGTCACGTCAAGCACAGCCGCGGTCAGCGCCCGCGGCTACAGCGAGAATCTGTTGTTTAAACCGCAGACTGCATTGCGTGTTCGCGCGAACCTGAACACCGATACGCCGTTGCCGCCGGACGAACCGGCCGGCGAAAATCCGCCCGACGGCGCAATGATCGATTATTTCCTTTTGAAAAATGCCAGTGGTCCGGTAACGATCGAGATTAAAGACGGCAAAGGCCAGTCAGTTAGAAAGTATTCAAGCGCGGATACGCCGATAGAGGCGAATCCAAAACGGCTCAAAATTCCGAGCTACTGGATTCGGCCGCTGCAATCGGTTTCCACGAAAGCAGGCATGCATCGATTTCTGTGGGACATGCATTACACACCGGTCCCGGATGTGGAACCGGAGTTTCCGATCTCCGCGACGTATCGCAACACCGCGCCGACGGCAACATCACCATGGGCCGCGCCCGGCGATTACACGGTCACGTTGACGGTTGACGGCAAAACGTTCAGCCAACCGTTGACTGTCGCAATGGATCCACGCGTTAAAACCTCAACTGCCGACCTTCAGAAACAGTTCGATCTCTCGTGGCAGTTGTATCAGCTACGGCTCAAGCTCGCCCCGATCGGTAAGAAGTTTGACGACATCGCCGAGCAGTTAACGAAACTCAAAGCACAGGCTGCGGAGCGACCTGACATCACGCAAAAACTGGAGGCGTTTGCTCAAACACTGATGAAGTTTGGCCCGCCACATCCGCGGCCAGGCGCCCCACCTTCGCTTTTCGTCCTGGAATCGACGACGCGACTATTCAACGACATCCAAGGCGCAGATGCTCCGCCTACAGCCGCGATCAAGGACGCCGTCGCGGATCTCCAGACAAAAGTCGGACCGATGATGGACACGTGGCACAAATTACTCGAATCCGATCTTCCCGCGTTGAATCAGCAATTGAAGCAAGCGGGATTTCTGGAAATCAAAACAGCGGTTGAGCAGTTGAGTCGTTGAGGTGACGGCTCACAGAGCCGCGGCTACAGAAAGTGGTCAGCTCGGACGATACCCGCCTTCGCGTGAGCTACGGCGTGGCAGGCTTTTTGTCGAAGAGCGTCTGGTACGCTTCGTACCCTCTGTCTTTCATTTCTTCCTTGAGAATGAAATGAAAGGCGGCTGAGTTAACGACGTAACGTTGTCCGGTAGGCGATTTCGGGTCGGGAAAGACATGGCCTAGATGGGCGTTACTTCGCTTGGCGCGCACCTCGGTGCGCTGCATGTCGTGCGAAGTGTCCAGGATCTCGACGAGGAGATCTTTTGAGATCGGTTTGCTGAATGTGGGAAAGCCGACGCCGGCATCGAATTTGTCGAGCGAAGTGAAGAGTGGTTCGCCGGTGATGACATCGACGTAGATGCCGGTGCGTTCGTTGTTCCAGAACTCATTTTGGAAAGCCCTTTGGGTGCCACCCTCCCGCACAACAGAATATTCCTCGGTCTTCAGTCGCTGTTTCAAGACCGCGTCACTGGGGATCGGACGGTTCGGATCGAAAGTTGTGGTCTCCTTTTTCTCTTTCTGCTCGAGAAAGAAGAAATAAAGCCCGCCGGCGATAAGCACGATCGCGAGGCCGACACCGACGTACGTGCTGATGGCCGATCTTTCCTCGCTGGTGATTCGGCCCCCGTACATTAGATCGCAAACAACGTTATGGAATCAGAGATAGGCCAAGTCCGTCAAGACGGAACGAGGTTCTGACTGAACAACTGCGTGGTTTAATTCGGTGCGAACCACCGTGGTTGAGGTATTGCTTATCAGCGAGCCGATATGTCGATCGTTACAACGTATCTCGAGATGCATTCGCCGGATCAGCTTCGTCCAAAGCGTTGCGCCGATGCGCGGTTTCAAATCCGGGAGAGGAAAGAACGCGACTGGCGCTTCAATCGGGATCTCTATCTTGCCGTTGGGCAGATCTGGTCGTGGAGCGACAAGCGCGTGTGGACCGACGAGCAATGGAAGGAATACGTACGGGAGTTACGGACTTTTGGCGCGTATTACGACGATTCGCTCGCTGGTTATTACGAACTGCGTGGCGATGATGAAGGCGGTGTCGAGATCGCGTACTTTGGTTTGTTACCGCAGTTTATCGGTCGCGGACTGGGAGGGGCATTGCTCACCAGCGCAATCGAAGAAGCGTGGCGAATCTCGCCTTCAGTCTCGCGCGTTTGGGTGCATACCTGCAATCTTGATCATCCCGCAGCCCTGGCCAATTATCAGGCCCGCGGCATGGTGATTTATAAGCAAGAAACAACGGAAGGCTGACTGAAGATCGTAGGCGACCCGCCTTCGCTAGAAACTTCGGCGTGGCAGG
>DASTZJ010000032.1:0-6954 GCA_035764345.1 Candidatus Udaeobacter sp. | reverse complement strand
CTCGTACGGGGAAGGCGTGGAGCGTGTGTTTCCGCTTCATTCACCGCGCATTGCAAAAGTAGAAGTGGAGCAACAAGGCCGTGCGCGTCGCGCCAGACTAAATTATCTTCGCACTCGCAAAGGTAAGGAAGCGACAGCGGTGCGTGAATAAAAATGTGAGATGTGAGAAGTGATTAGTGAGAGGTTTCCCCACGAGTCACATCTCACTTCTCACCATTAGAATTTTCGCATAATATGCGGCATGCGCCGGCGGTGCGGGTTTCGTCATGAGAAAAAACTGCGCGCTACTGGCGTTGCGCGCATTGCCGGGATTGATGAAGCCGGGCGTGGTGCGTTGGCGGGTCCGGTTGTCGCCGCTGCCGTAATTCTCCCTGAAAAATTTCGCCATCGTCGCCTGAATGATTCCAAACAGCTGGCGCCGGAATTGCGCGAGGAAATTTATTCGGATCTGGTGTCCAATCCCGATGTCAGATGGACAGTCGGTGCTATCGATTCCATCGAGATCGATCGCATAAATATTCTGCGCGCGAGCCATCGAGCAATGCGCCTGGCGATCACGGCACTGATCGACCCGCCGGATCACGTCCTGATCGATGGACTACCCGTCATTCCTTTTCCATTTCCGCAGACTGCCATCATCGATGGCGACTGCATTAGTTTGAGCATCGCTGCCGCCAGCGTAATTGCCAAGGTAACCCGTGACCGGATGATGCGTGACTTCTGCGCGCAATTCCCGCAATATTGCTTCCACCAGCACAAAGGTTATGGAACCGAACTGCACCTCCTGAAACTCCATGAATTCGGGCCTTGCCCAATCCATCGCCGATCTTTCGAGCCGGTGGCACAACCGCTTCTCGCGTTGGAGGACATCTCCCAAATCCGGTCATCTCCGACGAGGCGCGCTAGGGGAGAAGTTGGCGTGCCGCTATCTGAAGCGTAACGGTTACAAAATCCTCTTTCGCAATTTCCGCGGTCGCAGCGGCGGTGAGATCGATGTTGTCTGCCGTGACAATGACACGCTGGTATTTATCGAAGTAAAAACCCGCGTTCGCGAAGATTTCGGCCGGCCCGTTGAAGCGGTTGATCGAGAAAAACGAAAGCGCATTTCTCGTGGTGCCCTGGCCTGGCTACGAATGCTGGATAATCCCGATATTCTCTTCCGATTTGATATTGTTGAAGTCGTCATTGTGGCCGACGCGAAACCGCGCATTGAGTTGATCAAAAACGCGTTCCCGCTCTCCAAACCATATCTTTACTGACCTGCCAATCTTAACTGACAGACTCGACAACTGCGGTGAATCAGGCTCACAATAAATAGCTCCACATGAGCGAACCAATTTTCATCGCCCAATCGAAGGAACAAATTTTTTTGCTGCCTAAGATGGCGAACCGCCACGGCTTGATCGCCGGCGCTACCGGCACGGGAAAAACGGTGACGCTACAGACGCTCGCGGAGAATTTCAGTACACGAGGTGTGGCGGTGTTCATGGCGGATGTGAAAGGCGACCTCGCTGGGCTTAGTCAGCCGGGGGCAAATAATCCGAAAGTCCTCGAGCGCGCGAAGGAGCTTAAGCTCGATGATTTCAAAGGCGAAGCCTGCCCAGTGGTGTTCTGGGATGTATTCGGTGAGCAGGGCCATCCGGTGCGCGCGACCGTTTCGGAAATGGGTCCGCTGCTGCTCGGGCGCTTACTAGAGTTAAACGAAACGCAGGAAGGCGTGCTCAACATGGTCTTCAAGATCGCCGACGAAAACGGATTGCTCCTTCTCGATCTGAAGGATCTTCGCTCAATGTTGCAGTACGTGGCCGACAACGCCGATCAATTCAAAACGCAATATGGAAACATCTCTACAGCCAGCGCCGGAGCGATCCAACGCAGCCTTCTGGCTCTCGAATCGCAAGGCGCCGACAAATTTTTCGGCGAACCTGCACTCAATCTCGACGACCTGATCCAGACACAAGGCGGCAAAGGAGTGGTCAACGTCCTCGCAGCGGACAAGTTGATGCAAAAATCGCCGAAAGTTTACGCGACATTTCTGCTTTGGATGCTGTCGGAGCTGTTCGAGAATCTTCAGGAAATTGGTGACCCGGAGAAACCAAAGCTGGTTTTCTTTTTCGATGAAGCGCACCTGCTCTTCGCTGACATCGCGCCGGCAGTCGAACAAAAGATCGAGCAAATGGTACGGCTGATCCGCTCCAAAGGCGTCGGCGTTTATTTCGTTAGCCAAAATCCGCTCGACATTCCCGATGTTGTGCTGGGTCAGCTCGGGAATCGCGTGCAGCATGCCTTGCGTGCGTTCACCCCGCGTGATCAGAAAGCGGTTAAGGCTGCTGCGGAAACGTTCCGGCAAAATCCCAAGCTAAAAGCCGAGACAGTGCTTACCCAGCTTGCGGTCGGCGAGGCACTCGTCTCGATGCTGGACGAAAACGGCAGCCCGGAAATTGTCGAGCGCGCAAAAATTATTCCGCCCCGCAGCCAGGTCGGCGCGATCACAGCTGATCAACGCAAAGAGATCATCGCTTCATCTATCATTGCTGGTCATTATGAGAAAGCGATCGATCGGGAATCGGCTTACGAAATACTACAGGCCAGAGCAGGGGAGAAAACGCAAACCGCCGGCGCACCACCTGTAGCCGCCAGCGCCCCAACGCCCGAGGGAGAGAAGCCTTCGCTATTGGCTGAAGCTCTAGGCACCGCCACTGCCGCATTCCAGCCAACAATCGGACCGCGCGGCGGACGCTATGATTCACTTGCGACTTCAATGGTCAAAAGTGCAATGCGCGCTGCCAGCAGCTCAATCGGCCGGCAAATTGCTCGCGGAATCCTGGGCGGAATTCTCGGGGGCAGTGGACGCCGAAGATAGTTGTAGAGGCCTTGTGCCAAGCGCCTGCTCCCTGCTTCGGTGCTTGGCACAAGCACCGCTACAACTTAAGGAAATCGCCGGATGCGTTTTGCGCACCCGGTGATTTGATCCGTTGTTCGTTTATGGCGTCGGCGCGCCGGCCGGGCTGGTGGCCTCTTTCTTTTTTCCCTTGCCTGCCTTCACTTCTACTTCTGTGGCCGACATCGTGTAAGTGATGGTCACCTTCTCGCCGACCTTAAGGTCGCCAGTGACCTTCGTATTCGCGTCACGATTGATTTCCCAACGGTCCTTCCCCTTCTGGACCGCAATCATTGTGTCCGTCACTTCCAGGACCGGCCCGGTCACTTGGTAGGTCTTCCCGCCGGCGGCAAAAGCTGCGTTGCTAAGCGCCAGGGTCGCTGCTGCCAATATGCTAAATGCTGTTTTCATATTCATAGTGACCGATTAGACCGCTTCCGATCGCTTCTATTCAAGCGTTTTTGCGCAGGATCCTGTATGGTCTCGCAGTGCTGTAACCGCGGTCGTTGATGGCGGACTTCTATGGCGGCGGTCTAATTATCACGCTGCAGCCTCGGCGAAAGCGGATGACCGTCGAATTGGGCGTTCGAAGACTGATGTTAAAAGCCTGCTCGCGAGTACTCTGGCATTCGGCTTATCTTCTGCTCGATTTCCACGCCGGAGTCTTCGGACACCGGCCTTCTTTCCTTTGCGCATTGGGTGACTTGCACTGGACTGTGACCCTGGAGCCAGGCGAACACGTACCGGTAATGATTGTACCCGAGGTGCGTTGGATTACCCAGTAGTACGTTCCTTGTTACATGGAGGCCTTGCTCAGCCTGACATTTACACGAACTGTAGCCGCGGTCGTTGACCGCGGGCTTCTGTAGTGGCGGTCCATGACCGTCGAATTTCGCTTGCTCAATTCAGCGTCGGGGCGTTGGACGTTGAGCGTTCAGCGTTTCCTGGTTTCTCTCACGCCGACACGCAAGGTTAGTGGCCAGATGACTTTTCGCGTTTGCTGGGGGTCGCCCCACGCATTGCGAAGCTCATCGGTTACTTGCTCCAACGGATCGCTGCCTTTTGCAGCGATGAATCGCTGCGTCGAAGACCATGTTCCAAGGTAGCCGACCAGATGATCGAGATTCCACTGGGCTGTCATTTCGAATTTCGGCGGATCGATCTTGTGAAATGGGAATGGGAGATCGGCAAATTGCTCAACGAGCTGGCGCTCTGGCGGCCAGAAAGGCCCAACCACCTCGTAATAGTATTGATTCACAACCTCATCGATCGCCGGCTCGATATGCAACAAGTTGTAAGCCGATGCAGCGAGTACGCCGTCAGGCTTCAACACTCGCCGCGCTTCCGCATAAAAACGGTCCAGATCGAACCAGTGCAGCGCCTGCGCAACCATGATTAGATCAATCGTCCCCGATTCGATACCGCTGTTTTCTGCCGGCGCGACACGATACTCGACGCGCTCGCGCGGCTCCGCATTCGCGATCTGTTTCTCACTCGCATCGGTCGCAATCACACGATCAAAAACCAATGCCAATGCGACTGCCGCTTGTCCGTTGCCCGTGCCGCAATCCCACGCGAACTGATGACTCAGTACGACGGTTCCTAGATAATCGAATAGTTCCGGCGGATAGCTTGGTCGAAAGATCGCGTAATCAGCGGCCTGTGCGGAAAAGTGATCTTTAAAACTCATTTGCTCGGCGTCGAGGCCTCCATCATAAGCCGCTTGCGATGCATGAATCGACGACGTCGATCTTGTTGTAGCTTCCGGTTTCTCAGCGGCAGAGTCTGAGTTCAGCGTTTGGCGTTTTGTTCTTACTGGTTTGGCGGCTCAGGCATCGTCCTCAATCCCACCCGAGCCAAATATTCGTCGGCTTGCAACAGATCCGTTCCAGCGCGCTCAATGATCTTCAGCAAATTGTCCATGGACGAAACTTCCTCGAGTTGCTCGGTCAGGAACCACTGGAGAAAGTTGATCGTGATGTAATCGTTCTGCTTCCGTGCGAGTTCCACGAGCCCATTGATTTGCTGGGTGACATGGATCTCCTGGTCGAGCGAAAGTTTCACCGCGTCGCGTGCAGTCTTGAACTTCGATTTCGGTGCATCAATCGCCGGGATCGCCACGCGTCCGCCGGCGTCGACCACATATTTGATGAAGCGCAGTGCGTGCCCTTTTTCTTCTTCCGCTTGTCGGAAAAAATGCTGCGAAAGTTGGGGCAATGCTTCCGCCGCAAAATGCGCCGCGATCGCGTAATACTGCAGCTCCGCACTGAACTCATACCCTATCTGCTCGTTGATAGCGTCAATGACTTTTTGACTGGTTAGCATGAAAACCTTTCGATTGATGTAATCCTTGTCTTAGCGCATGTACGAGCGGCGATCAATAAGGGGAATGACACAAGCGAGTCAGACTCGATTCTTCTGCAATCGAAGCCGTCACGTATGATGATAAGAGCCGGACATTGGATGTCGAGTTTCGAGAGGGACATTCGTACCGTTACATGCTTGTGCCCGAGTTTGTTTATCGGGAGCTGTTGAACGTGGAGTCGCCAGGCGGGTTTTGGAATACGGTTACGGATCGATTCGAGTACATGAAATTGGATTGAAAACTGGGCCACCAACAGTCTCCAACGCCTTGTCGGCTCGCTCGTTCCGACTTCTCTCGTCTGAATCACCGTCTATTTCCCACTATGAAAGGTACCGGTGAGTTCGCGTAGCACTGGATTTGTATTCTTGCCAGCGAGATTTGAGCGTCCAAGCCAGGATTTGTTGAAGATGATCGCCATCGTCCACTGTGGTATGAAGAAAAACAACGTTGGTGTTGTTTTCCGTCCTGCTTAGTTCGTCTTGCAAAGCGGGATGACCGTCAATCGTCAGCGGAACGGGTTCAGTGGCTGACGCATTCGTCATCTTCTGCAGCATCCGATCACGCGTGAGTTGATGATGTTTTTCCAGAGTGAAATTGTCGAGGTCGGCTTTTGCGTCGGTTATTACGATCAAATACATTTGGTTGCTCTTGTCACCCACCTGTAGCGTCGCCTGCTTGTTGAGCTCCGGCAGTTTCGTCCATGTGCCTGGGACCGTGACCTTGATTTTGCCATCGACGATTTCTTTTCGCTCAGTCGAAAGGCGATGCAAACGCTCGCGGTCGGATTGGATCATGCTGACAAGTAACGGGATCCCCATGATACCGAGCACGAGCGCGATATAGCCCAAAATTAGCCCTGCGGTTGCGATTCCCTTTCCGCCGAGCCCGCCTCCAGATTTCCGAATTTTCGAACGAGCAATGTGACCGCAAATGACAGCGGGGACGGCGGTAAAGAGCCATCCGCACGTAAACGAAAGAATCGCTAAAACGAGACTCCAAATTGCGACAGGCGCAGTGCGAACCGCTTGAGGAACAGCCGGAGGAGGCGGTGGAGGCGTCGATTCATCGGCCATCGCGCCGTTGTAGCGAACTTAATGGTAAAAGCAAGAAGCAGGCGATGACAGAAAGCAAAATGCCCGATGAGATAAAACTCACCGGGCATTCAGTTCTGGCGACGTCCTACTCTCGCACGGCCTATCGCCGTACTACCATCGGCGCTGCAGCGTTTCACTTCCGTGTTCGGAATGGGAACGGGTGGAGCCACTGCGCTAGGGTCACCAGACGCGAGGAGTGCTTGCGCTGCTCGCGTCTGGTGGCGGCGCTTCACGCCGCGTGGTTTGGTCATCCATGAGAAGGAAGAGGTAGCTCTTGCCTCTACCAATCACGAGTCACCAATCACTTCTCACGTTTCAAAGAACGCCGATTCTCTGACATCTACATACAGGTTTTCGGAAAGTTCCGCGGTCGGCGACCGCGGTTACAACATCTGAGCTTCGTTTTGTTTTGAGATCTTTCATCTCTTCTGTTTGCCCAGCTACTTCAACTAATCCGATCGCTTCGCTGGCTCGCAAAAAGCGGCAGGCTCTTGCCGGTCCGAGTTGCGTTCGAAGCAGTAGAAGTAGCTGGGGTTAACAGAAAAGTAAAAGATCAAGCCGAACGGGTTATTAGTACTCCTGAGCTGAACACATTGCTGTGCTTACACCCGGAG
>DASTZJ010000031.1:0-2219 GCA_035764345.1 Candidatus Udaeobacter sp. | reverse complement strand
ATACGCGTGGGGTCACGACGCGTTGCGACCTTTGAGTAAAACGGCGCATGATTGGTACGGACAGTCGCTGTTAATGACGCCAGTCGATGCACTCGACACGCTCACCCTGATGCATCTCGACGCCGAGGCCGAAAGGGCGCGGTCACTTATCGTCAGTGATCTCTCGTTCGATCGCGACATTTACGTCAAAAATTTCGAGATAACGATACGCCTGCTCGGCGGGCTGCTTTCCAGCTACCAACTGACGGGTGACAAGCGCCTTTTGAGTTTGGCGGAAGATTTGGGCAACCGCCTGCTTCCGCTTTTTAATTCACCAACGGGACTGCCATATGTTTATGTCAACCTCCGCACTGGGCAGACACGCGATCCGGTAACGAATCCCGCGGAAACCGGCACGCTGCTGTTGGAATTTGGCACGCTTAGTAAACTGACTGGGAGGCCCGCTTTCTACGACAAGGCGAAACGCGCTTTAGTCGAGACCTTCAAGCGACGCTCACCGCTCGGACTCGTGGGGGAAAGCATTAACGTCGAGACAGGCGCGTGGACAAACACTGATAGTCACGTCAGCGGCGGCATTGACTCGTACTACGAGTATCTCTGGAAGTGCTGGCGTCTGTTCGGCGATAAAGATTGTCGCGACATGTGGAACGCGAGCATTCCTGCGGTTAACAAATATCTTGCGGACGAAACCGGCGGCGAATTGTGGTACGGGCACGCCGATATGCAAACAGGTAAGCGGACCAAGACAATTTACGGTGCGCTCGAAGCATTCTTCCCTGCGTTGCTCGCACTTTCCGGCGATCTGGACCGGGCGCGTCGCCTGCAAGCCTCATCGTTCAAAATGTGGAACGTGTACGGCATCGAGCCGGAAACTCTCGATTACAAAACGATGCGTGTGGTCGCCGGAAGTTATCACCTGCGTCCCGAGATCGTTGAGTCTACTTATTACCTTTACCATTACACGGGTGACCCAGAATATCGGCACATGGGCGAGAAAATGTTCGATGATTTCGTTAAATATTGCCGCGCCGAGGCTGGTTACGCTGCGCTCGCCGACGTGATCAGCAAACAACAGCTCGACGAAATGCAGAGCTTTGTCCTGGCCGAGACTTTCAAATATTTTTATTTGCTCTTCGCGCCGCCTGAAACCTTGCAATTCGATAGAGTCATCTTTAATACCGAAGCGCATCCACTGAAGCGAACGCGGTGAAACGTTCTGCTCATATTTTCATATGATCCTTGAGTTCCTAAAGCAGAATAGGCGACGTCGCCTGCGAGCGCGGCCGTTTCCAAAAGAATGGCTGGCACTGATTCAACGTCACGTTGTATTTTTTCACAAGCTGACCGCTGGCGACCGCGCGGAACTGCTTGGTCACATTCAAGTCTTTCTTGCCGAAAAGCGTTTCGAGGGATGTGGCGGGTTCGCGATCACGGATGAAGTCCGCGTGACCATCGCGGCGCAAGCGTGTCTTCTATTGTTGCATCGCAGAACGGACTATTTCCCCGGGCTGCTCACGATTCTTGTTTATCCACTGACATACATGGTGCAGGAAGACCACCAGGTTGCTGAGCATGTTTGGGAAGAAGGGACTGTCAGTCGCCTTGGCGAGACCGGGCGTAGAATGGGTTCGTTGGTCCTTTCCTGGGGCGCCGTCAAACATGGCGCGGCTGATCCCTCCGACGGTAAGAACGTTGTTCTTCATGAATTTGCTCATCAATTGGATTACGAAAATCACGCAGCCGACGGAGTGCCGGGATTGGCAACTCGCGAACAGCAACTGGCCTGGAGCGAAGTTATGAGAACCGAGTTTACATCGCTGCGCGCTGCAGATGAGACCGGGATACCGACCTTGCTCGATACCTACGGAGCGACTGATCCTGCTGAGTTTTTCGCCGTATCGGTCGAGGCATTCTTCGAGCAGCCACGTGCGTTGCGCGCACATCACCCGCGGCTATACGCGGAATTGCAAAAGTATTTTAAGCAGGACCCGGCGGAGTATTCTGCTGAACAGGCAGCCTAAAATTGAGGCAACGGCGTTTCGCATCTGCGATAAGCGCCAGAGGCGCGGCAGTCACCTTGAGCCTGGGGCACCGCCCCGGGGGATTTGTAGTATTCGAAAGCATTAGCGCTGAAAGCGCGATTCACTCCAGTGGTGCGCTGAAATTCGGGGTGGAAATGAATTGCGCTTTCAGCGCTTGGTTACCCGGCAACCGAATTC
>DASTZJ010000030.1:0-2067 GCA_035764345.1 Candidatus Udaeobacter sp. | reverse complement strand
GCGGATAAAACAGTGGATAGCCGATGGGCGATAGCGATTACCGTGCGGCCAGCCGCCAGTTTGGCCAGGGCTTTTTGAATTTGTTGTTCCGATTCGGAATCGAGCGATGAAGTGGCTTCATCCAGCAAGAGAATCGGCGCGTTCTTCAAAACAGCGCGAGCGATGGCAAGACGCTGTTGCTGGCCGCCGGACAGAAGGCATCCCTTGTCGCCAATCACTGTCTGGTAGCCCTTCGGCTGGGCCATAATAAAGTCGTGTGCATAGGCCGCTCGCGCTGCTTCGCGAACGTCTTCCGGCGTGGCATCGAGCCGGCCGAACTGGATATTGCTGAAGATCGTATCGTGAAACAGGAACGTCTCCTGAGTGACCAGCCCGATTTGTTCGCGCAACGATTTCTGCGTCACCGAGCGCAGATCGCGACCATCGATTTTTACAGCGCCGGAAGTCGGATCGTATAGACGCAGGATGAGCGAGAGAATCGTGCTCTTTCCTGCGCCGCTGGCGCCGACCAGGGCATGGGTTTTGCCGGGCTCCATATGCAAAGTCAGATTGCTGATCGCATCCGTAACAGTGTTGGCATAACGGAATGTCACATCTTCAAAATCAATCCGGCCCTGTGACGAACTGAGCGCAACAGCATTTGGCGCGTCCTGGACAGTTGGCTGCGAATCGAGAAGCGAGAAAATTGAAGTCGTAGCGGCAATTGAGCGCTGCATCACGAGATGGATCCTGCTAAGTGTCTTGATCGGGTCGTACAGGATAAAAATTCCTGAGATCAGTCCAAAAAATCGCCCGACGCTCAGGTTCGCGGCGTAAACATAGAGCAACGCAACCCCTACGCCTATTGCAGCAATCGTCTCGACCAGCGGTCCGACAGCTTCCAACGATCGGATGATGCGCATCATCTGGGAAAACTGCATTTGATTGCTCCGCTTAAATTCCTTTTCCTGGTGTGCCTCTCGCGCAAAGGACTTGATCACACGAATGCCGGCGAATGTTTCCTGCATCGTTACCACCATCTCCGCCATGCCTTCCTGCTCGTTTTGCACTGCCTTTCGGGCGCGATGACCGTAAACGCGAAGCGGCAGCAAACACGTTGGAAAGAGAATCAGCGTGACCAGGGTAAACTTCCAATCCATCACCAGCAGCACACTGATTGCGCCAATAATTGTGATCGGCTGCTTGAAAACATCGCTGCCGACGGTGCTCAAAGCCATCTGCATGACGCGCGTATTGTTCGTGATAAGCGACATCAAAAATCCCGAGCGCGCCTTGTTAAAGAAATCCATCGAGTTGCGGAGCATCTTGCTGAAAAGCTGACTTCGGATATCAGTGACCACCTTGTTACTCACCCACTGCATGCAGTAGGTACTTCCGTAGGAACAGAGGCTGCGCGCCATCATAATCGCCGGGATAGCGAGACAGATCAGGATGATTGAATTAATTTTTGGGCCTGTATCGAGCGCGTGAAGATTGGAGCCCACGGCCATCGGATTGGGAGCGGTGCCGTGGAAAATCGTGCTTGTCACCCGGGCAATCGCTATCGGGAAAAGTGAATTGACGCCGCCGTAGGCAAGACCCAGCGCCAGGCCAAGGACAAAGCGGCCCTTGTACGGCTTGACGTAACCGTAGAGCCGCCGGTACGGCCCTGAGGCTGCACGTAACGTTTGCCAGAATGACTGCTTTTTCTTAGCCGCTTTTGCGCCGCTCATGAAGTTGGGGTTGCCGCCTGACGCGACAGCAGGAAATCCATAGCACTAATCACTGCTTCCGTCGAGATTTGACTCATTGGAAGGCGTGGCTGGACCGGGGAAAATTCAGTGACCGGTTCAGGCGTTTTTCCCTGCAGAATGAGTGTAGGACTTTCCCTGGGTCGCCAGTGAAAGGGATTGGTTGGTCCGAACAGGATCACCTGTGGTGTATGTGTCGCGGCCGCGAGATGCATCGGAGCGGAATCGACCGTGACCAGGAGCCGTGCGTCGCCAATCAACGCTGCGAGAGTCAGCAAATCCGTCTTCCCAGAAAGATCGATGATTTGTTGCTGTGTCTCGTTCTTAATCGCTGCGA